>NZ_JBEYHA010000001.1:0-208493 GCF_040635075.1 Nocardiopsis sp. NPDC007018 | reverse complement strand
ACCTGGACACGGAGGGGGTGCGGCCCGACTCCACCTCGGAGACCTTCTTCGCGCTGCGCATGTGGGTGGACAACCGCCGCTGGTCGGGGGTGCCGTTCTACGTGCGCTCGGGCAAGAACATGCCGCTCACCGCGTGGGAGGTGGTGGCCGAGCTCCGGCGCCCCGCCCCCGTCCTCTACCCGGGCCCTGCCAACCTGGTCCGGTTCCAGCTGGAGCCGTGGTCCGGGGTGACCTTCGAGATGCTGCTCAACGAACCCGGGGCCGAGGGCGACTCGGCGGCCCGACTGGTGCTCGGCGCCGACGTGGAGCGCCAGTTGGGGCGGGGGCACGAGGCCTACGATCACGTGCTGCGCGACGCCGTGGCGGGCGACCCCGAGCGGTTCGTGAGCTTCGACGTGGTCGAGGAGTCGTGGCGGATCGTGGACCCGCTCCTGCGCGACACGGCGCGGCCCGAGCCCTATCCCCGGGGCTCCTACGGGCCGGAGTCGGCGCGGGTCCTTCCCGGTGACCGGGGCTGGCATCCGCTGGCCGACGCGATCCGGCCCCAGGGCGCGGCCGGGGAGTGACCCGGGACGAGCGAAACCGGGCGGCCCCGGTGGGGCCGCCCGGTCGTCGCGGGCGAGGTCGCGTATCGACCTCAGGCGCCTACGGGCTCGCGCCCGGTGTCACGGACCTGCTAGAAGTCCATGCCGCCCATGCCACCGGTCGGGTCGCCGGCGGGAGCCGCGGCCTTCTCCGGCTTGTCGGCGATGACGGCCTCGGTGGTCAGGAACAGACCAGCGATGGACGACGCGTTCTGCAGGGCGGAACGGGTGACCTTGGTCGGGTCGATGACGCCGTCCTTGAACAGGTCGGTGTACTCGCCGCTGGCGGCGTTCAGGCCGAACCCGGGCTCCAGGTTCTTGACCTTGTCCGCCACGACGCCGCCTTCGAGACCGGCGTTGACCGCGATCTGCTTGAGCGGCTCGGCGATGGCGCGCCGCACGATGTCGGCGCCGATGGCCTCGTCACCGTCGAGGTCCAGCTTCTCGAACGCGGGGACGCTGGCCTGGAGCAGCGCGACGCCGCCACCGGGCAGGATGCCCTCCTCGACCGCGGCCTTGGCGTTGCGAACGGCGTCCTCGATGCGGTGCTTGCGCTCCTTGAGCTCCACCTCGGTGGCGGCACCGGCCTTGATGACGGCCACGCCGCCGGCCAGGCGCGCGAGACGCTCCTGGAGCTTCTCGCGGTCGTAGTCGGAGTCGGTGCGCTCGATCTCGTTGCGGATCTCGTTCACGCGACCGGCGATGGCGGTGGCGTCACCGGCACCGTCGACGATGGTGGTCTCGTCCTTGGTGACGACGATCTTGCGGGCGCGGCCGAGCAGGTCGAGCTCGGTGTTCTCGAGCTTGAGGCCGACCTCCTCGGTGATGACCTGACCGCCGGTCAGCACGGCGATGTCGCCGAGCTGGGCCTTGCGGCGGTCACCGAAGCCCGGGGCCTTGACGGCGACGGACTTGAAGGTGCCGCGGATCTTGTTGACCACGAGGGTCTGGAGGGCGCCGTCGGCGACGTCCTCGGCGATGACCATCAGCGGACGGCCGGACTGGAGGACCTTCTCGACAACGGGCAGGAACTCGTTGTTGTTGGAGATCTTCGAGTTGACGATGAGGATGTAGGGGTCCTCGAGGACCGTCTCCATGCGCTCGAGGTCGGTAGCGAAGTAGGGCGAGATGTAGCCCTTGTCGAAGCGCATGCCCTCGGCGAGCTCCAGCTCGAGCCCGAAGGTCTGCCCCTCCTCGACGGTGATGACGCCTTCCTTGCCGACCTTGTCCATCGCCTCGGCGATGGTCTCGCCGATCTGGGTGTCACCAGCGGAGATGGAGGCGGTGGAGGCGATCTGCTCCTTGGTCTCGACGTCCTTCGAGAGGTTGCCGAGCTCCTCGTTGATGCGGGCCACGGCGGCCTCGATGCCGCGCTTGAGGCCGATCGGGTTGGCGCCGGCGGCGACGTTGCGCAGACCCTCGCGCACGAGCGCCTGGGCCAGGACGGTGGCGGTGGTCGTACCGTCACCGGCGACGTCGTCCGTCTTCTTGGCGACCTCCTTGACCAGCTCGGCCCCGATCTTCTCCCACGGGTCCTCGAGCTCGATCTCCTTGGCGATGGAGACACCGTCGTTGGTGATCGTGGGGGCGCCCCACTTCTTCTCCAGGACGACGTTGCGACCCTTCGGGCCGAGCGTGACCTTGACGGCGTCCGCGAGCTGGTTCATGCCGCGCTCGAGGCCGCGACGGGCCTCCTCGTCGAACGCGATCAGTTTGGCTGCCATTGAGTTCTGTCCTCCCGTAACCGGGCTGATACGCGATGGGACGAGGCGTGCGCCCGCGACGGACGACCGCTTCCGCTCCGGCAACCCTGCTGCCGGAGGTCCGCGATCTCGCAGCCTCGATCCGGTTAGCACTCGGTGAAGGTGAGTGCTAACCACTCCCTTTTTTAGCACTCGACCCTGGAGAGTGCAAACGATGTGGTCACGATTTCGACGATCGGAGAAACCACACTGACCAGGCGAAACATCCCCCGACGTGCGGGTTTGAGCGCTCGGCGAACAGAGGACGGACCCCCGGAGGAACCGGTGGCCGGGCGGTCACCGGCCCGGTGACCAGGGGTCCGCCCGTTCAGCCGTTGAGGCGGCGCATCGAGCGTGCGCCCACGGCCAACGCTACGCACGCCAGTCCGAGCGCCATCGCCCAACCGAGCAGGACCGTGCCGTCCCACGGACCGCCGTCGAAGAGCACCCGGGCGGCGTCCACCACATGCGCCACCGGGTTGAACCGCGACAGCGTGTACAGCCACCCCGGGGCCAGCTCCATCGGCAGGAGCAGACCCGAGAGGAGCATGAGGGGCACCATCACGGTCTGGACGATCGGGGCGAACACGTAGGTGTGCTTGGCGACCATCGCGGCCAGGTACGACAGTGTGGCCAGCCCGATCCCCAGCACGGCGAGCAGGGCGAATCCCGCGAGTGCGCCGGGCACGGTGGTTCGGAATCCGAACGGCAGCACCAGCACGAGGATGAGCGCCATCTGGACCAGCATGGTCGCGAGATCGCCCAGGACCCGGCCGAGCAGGAGCGCCACCCGGCTGACCGGGGTGACCAGCATCCGCTCGAATTCACCCGAGGACAGCTCCGGCAACAGGCCGAACCCGGCGAACCCGGCGGTGAAGAGGGCCAGCATCACCAACAGGCCGGGCACGAACCACTGCCACGGGTTCTCGCCCTCGGCCCCCGCCAACCCGGTGAGCAGTGGCGCGAACAGCACCAGGTACAGCAGTGGCTGGAGCATTCCGAAGACGATCATGAACGGCCGCCCCAGGACGGGTCGCGCCTGGCGCGCGAGGACGGTCCCGGTGTCGCGCAGCACCCCCGCGAATCCTCCGGCCGCCCGTGTCGGCGCATCGGGCACGGTCGCGGTCCGGTCGACGGCGGTCACTGGTCCTCCTCGCGCAGACTGCGGCCGGTCAGGGTCAGGAACACGTCGTCCAGGGTGGGCCGCTGCACCTGGACGGCACGCACGTCGAGGCCCGCGGCGTCGAGGGCGCGCAGCAGTTCGGGGAGCACCGCGTCTCCGTGTTCCACCCTGAACCGCACCTCGTGCTGGGCCCCGGGTCCGTCATGGACCCCGGCGTCGCCGTTCGGGGCGATCCGCTCGGCCACGCCCACGGCCGCGCGGGCCTGGTCCTCGTCGGCGAGGGCGAGCCCGACCAGGTCGCCGGAGACGCGCCCCTTGAGTTCCTCCGGCGTGCCGTCGGCGATCACGCGGCCGTGGTCGATGACCAGGACCCGTTCTGCCGCGGAGTCGGCCTCGTCCAGGTAGTGGGTGGTGAGCACGATCGTCGTGCCGAACTCCGCGCGCAGCCGTGCGACGTGTTCCCACAGGTTGGCCCGGCTGTGGGGGTCCAGACCCGCGGAGGGTTCGTCCAGGAAGAGCAGATCTGGGTGGTGGACCAGGCCCATGGCGATGTCGAGTCGGCGCCGTTGACCGCCGGAGAGGTTGGCGACCTCGCGCTCGGCGGCGGGGGTGAGGTCGAGCATCTCCAGCAGGGCGTCCGATCGACGTCCCGCGGCGCGGCGGTCCAGGCCGTACAGGAGGCCCTGGGTGCGGAGGTCGTCGCGGACCCGCTGGTCCTCCCCGGCGCCGTGGCCCTGCCCGACGAACCCGATCCGGCGGCGCACCTCGGCGGGTTCGGCGCGCACGTCGCGCCCGGCGACGGTGGCGCTCCCGGACGTGGGTTCGAGAAGCGTGGTGAGCATGCGCAGGGTGGTGGATTTACCCGCGCCGTTGGGTCCGAGGAGCGCGACGGCCTCGCCCTCGGCCACCTCGATGTCGACGCCGCGCACGGCTTCGACGGTCTCCTTGCCGATCCGGAAGTGCCGGGTCAGCTCCTGTGTGCGGATCATCGATCCCTCCGTATTAAAACTTGAATACGGGGACATGATGCACCACCCCGAAGGGATGTTCAAGTTTGAATACATGGGCGTGGGTCCCAGAAGGGGACCCGGTGCGGGGCAGCGCCGCAGCGGGCAGGGGTCTCGGGCAGCTCAGACCGGGAGCGGTCCCAGCCGCCGGGGACCGTCGTCGGGTCCGTCGTCGGCCATGACGTACCTCCCCGCCTCAAGGGAGGAGATCAGCTGCCGGGTCCATGCCGTGCCCGAGTCGAGCGAGTACGACCAGAACCGGAACAGCTCGCGCACGTGTGGGGGCTTGCCCCACTCGGAGTCGGGCAGGTCCATCGACGCGCGCAGCTCGGCCTCGTCCTCCTCCAACCGTGCCAACCTCTGCCGCAACAGGCCGATCGCCTCAGCGCGGGTCAGCGCGATCATCAGGGTGACACCGGCGCACAGCAGGGCCTCGTCCTCGGTCGAACTCAGCGCCTTGCGCAGGAGCCGGTGGAACTCGGCCTCACCGTCCTCGGTGACCTCGTAGGAGGTCCGGCCGGACGCCTCCCCCTCGGCCACGAACTCACGGAGCTTGCCCTGTTCGGAGAGTTTGCGCAGAGCGTGGTAGAGGGACCCCCACTTCACGTTGGCCCACTCCTCGACACCCCACCCCATGAGTTCACGGCCCACCCGGTACCCGTGCGCCCGCCCGTGAATGCGCACCACACCGAGCACCAACAACCGCGTCGCCGACATCGCCACCCTCATCCCCGGAAGAGTCCTCCTCCCAGGTTACGAGGGGACGGGCACACGGACGGGGCGGGCGCCCTCCGGCGCCCGCCCCGTCCGTGTGGTGCCTCGGGGTCAGCAGCCCCCGGCGACGGCCGGGATGATCGAGATCTGCTGGCCGTCCCGGACCTCGGTCTGGAGGCCCTGGTCGAAGCGGACGTCCTCGTCACCGACGTAGACGTTGACGAAGCGGCGGACCTTGCCGTTGTCGTCGAGCACGCGGGCGCGGATGCCCGGGTGGTTGGCCTCCAGGTCGTCGAGGACCTCGGCCAGGGTGCCGCCCTCGGCGGTCACCTCCGACACGTCGTTGGTGTAGGTGCGCAGGATGGTTGGCACGCGGACGCTGACGCTCATGGTGTTCGTACTCCTGGGACGTGGGTGCTGCGCGGGGTGGTGGGTGCGGGCGCGAGCCCGGGGATCAGGCCAGGCCCTCGGCCTTGAAGGCCTCCAGGGACGGCTTGATCGTGGCGGTGACGCCCGAGTCGACGGCGTTGAGGGTCTTGAGCCCGTCACCCGTGTTGACGATGACCGTCTCCGCCTCGGGGTCGAGCGTGCCCTCGCGCACCAGCTTGCGCAGGACTCCGGTGGTCACGCCGCCTGCGGTCTCCGCGAAGATGCCCTCCGTGCGGGCCAGCAGCTTGATGGCGTCGACGATCTCGTCGTCGCCGACGTGCTCGATCGAACCGCCGGTGCGGGTGGCGATGTCCAGCACGTACGGGCCGTCGGCGGGGTTGCCGATCGCCAGCGACTTGGCGATCGTGTCCGGCTTGACCGGCTGGATGACGTCGTGCCCCTCGGCCCACGCGCGGGCGACCGGCGAGCAACCGGTGGCCTGCGCCCCGAACACCTTGTACGGGCGGTCCTCGACCAGGCCGACCCGGATCAGCTCCTGGAAGCCCTTGTCGATCTTGGTGAGCTGGGAGCCGGACGCGATCGGGATGACGATCTGCTCGGGCAGGCGCCAGCCGAGCTGCTCGGCGATCTCGTAGGCCAGCGTCTTGGAGCCCTCGGCGTAGTAGGGCCGCAGGTTGACGTTGGTGAAGCCCCAGCTCTCCCCGGCCTCGTCGCCGATGAGCTCGGAGCAGAAGCGGTTGACGTCGTCGTAGTTGCCGTCGATGGCCACGACCTTCCCGCCGTACACGGCGGCCATCACGACCTTGCCCTCCTCCAGACCGGCGGGGATGAACACGCACGAGTCGAACCCGGCGCGCGCGGCGGCGGCGCCCACCGCACCGGCGAGGTTGCCGGTGGAGGAGCACGAGAGCGTGGTGAAGCCGAAGGTGCGGGCGGCCTCGACGGCGATCGCGACGACCCGGTCCTTGAAGGAGTGCGTGGGGTTGGCCGAGTCGTCCTTGACGTACAGGGAGCGCAGGCCGAGTTCGGCGGCGAGGCGGTCGGCCCTGACGAGGGGGGTGAGGCCGGGGTTCATGTTGGGCAGGTCGGCCACGTTGTCGGGGACCGGGAGGAGGGAGCGGTAGCGCCAGATGTTCTTGGGGCCGCTCTCGATCTGCTCGCGGGTGACGGTCCCGAAGTCGTAGGCGATCTCCAGGGGGCCGAAGCAGAACTGGCAGGCGAAGATCGGCGAGAGTTCGTAGCGCTCCCCGCACTCCCGACAGGACAGCGCGGTTCCCGGGCCGAAGGCGCGGACGGAGGTGGGTTCGGCGGCGGCAATCGCCATGGCGAGGCGTCTCCCCTCATCTTTCCTGGTGGCCACCTTGACCCCAGGCCGGAGTTGGCACCTGTCTCGACGGGTCGCGGTGATCGCGGTTCCACATGTCGAGATGGTTGCCGGGGCTTCGCAGGGCCGGTCCCTCCACCCCTCTGGATGAGCAATATGAAGTTGTGGCGGTTCTCCTTCGAGAACGCACCGTCACTGTAACCGAGGATGCGACCCGTTTTCCACGCCGGGTGATCCGGATTACACAACTTCTCCCACATGGTGAGACGGAAGTGTCCGCCAGGGGCGGGAAGCCGGTGCGTTCCGGGGGTGCGAACGGCGGCTCCTCCACGGGTGTGACGGTGTCCACCGTTGCCCCCGAGGGGGTTTGGGGTCACCGGCTCCAGGCGAGACCTAGGGGGAGCGTGAACCACGACCCATCCTTCGTCGAGAGGACGACCAGTGGACAAGGCCGAGATCCTCATCGCCTCCAACAGGGGGCCGGTCTCCTTCTCCACCGCCGACGACGGCTCCCTGGAGCACCGTCGGGGCGGGGGCGGCCTGGTCTCGGGAATGATCTCCGTGGCCTCCGAGATCGACGGGCTCTGGGTGTGCGCCGCCCTGTCCGACGCCGACCGCCGGGCGGCCGCCGAGGCACCCGGGGCCCGACTGGACCGCGCGCACGACCTCGACGGCATGCGCGTCCACATGCTGGAACTCCCTGAGACAACCTTCTCCGGCGCCTACACCGGGGTGGCCAACTCGACCCTGTGGTTCGTGCAGCACCTGCTCTACGACACCCCGAACTCGCCCTCCTTCGGCTCGGAGTTCCGACGCCTGTGGGAGGACTACACCGCCTACAACAACGCCTTCGCCGAGGCCCTCGTGGGCGGCGCCGCCGAGAACGCGCGCGTAGCCGTGCAGGACTACCACCTGGCGCTGGTGCCGCGCATCCTGCGGGCACGCCGCCCCGACCTGCGCATCGCGCACTTCTCGCACACGCCCTGGGCCCCGCCGGAGTACTTCCGCATGCTGCCCGACCAGGTGGCCCGGGAACTGCTGGAGGGGATGCTCGGCGCCGACCGGCTGGGGTTCCACAGCCCGCGGTGGGCGAACGCGTTCCTGCGCTGCTGCGCCGAGGTCCTGCGCGCCGACGTCGACCTCGAACGGGGCACCGTGGAGCACGGCGGCCGGGTCGTCCAGGTGGGCGTGCACGCGCTGGGCGCCGACGAGACCGGCCTGCGGGAGAGCGCGTCCGATCCCGCCGTGGCCGACCGCAGGCGGACTCTGGGCGAGGCGGTGGGCGACACCCGGCTCATCGTCCGGGTCGACCGCACCGAGCTCTCCAAGAACATCGTGCGCGGGTTGGAGGCGTACCGTGAGCTGCTCACGGCGCACCCGGAGTGGCGCGGCCGCGTCACCCACCTGGCCTTCGCCTACCCCAGCCGGGGCGACGTACCCGAGTACCGGGAGTACACCGACGCGGTGCTGCGGACCGCGAGGGAGATCAACGAGGAGTTCGCGACGCCGGAGTGGACCCCGCTGGTGCTGGAGGTCAACGACGACTACCCGCGATCGCTGGCGTCGTTCCAGATCGCGGACGTGCTCCTGGTGAACCCGATCCGGGACGGCATGAACCTGGTCGCCAAGGAGGGCCCGGTCCTGTCCGAGCGGGACTCGGTCCTGGTGCTCTCACGTGAGGCGGGCGCGGCGGACGAGCTGGGTGCGGACGCCCTGCTGGTCAACCCCTACGACACGGTGGAGACCGCGGAGGCGCTGCACCGGGCGCTGTCGATGCCCGCTCCGGAACGCAAGGAGCGCCGGGAGCGGCTGGCCGAGGCGGCCGTGGCGCTGCCTCCGCGCCGGTGGTTCCAGGAGCAGCTGCGGTCCCTGCGCGTGGGCGGCGCCTGAGCAGGCGGGGACGCCGGGGGCACCCGTGCCCGGGACGGGACGACGCGCCCTGACGGAACCGGGCCGGGCCCCGAAGCGGATCGGTGCCCGGCACCGCCCCGGTGGGTTCAGGACCGGTCGGGCGGTGGTCATCGGTCAGGACGTGGTCGCGGGGGACGGGCCGCCGGTCGGCGCGCCGTGTCCACGCCGTCCGGCGGTGTCGGGTCGGCACCGCCGGGGCTCACGCGGGCGCGCCCGGGGCGGGTCTCAGCCCTGGCCCGGGGTTCGCGCGCGCCATGCCTCGGCCTCGGCCAGGAGCTCCGTGACGATGTCGGACTTGGCGTCGGCGTAGTCCTGGATGCGCTTCCAGGTGCGCTCGGACAGCTCGCGTTTGACGGCGGTGTAGCGTTCGCGCGCCCCGGCGTCCGCCGCGAGGTAGTCGCGGAAGAGCCGCATCCGGTCGACCTCCTCGCACCCCGCGCCGAACACGTGGAGGTTGAGGTTGACGTTGGGCCCCTTGAGCACCCGGTGCTCGAACCAGTCGGGTTCCGCGATGACCAGCGCGTACCCGACCCTCTCCAGGTCGGGGAGGTAGGCGGACTCGTCGGCGGAGTCGGCGACCGTCATGACCAGGTCCACGCACGGTTTGGCGGCCAGGCCGGGCACCGAGGTGGAGCCGACGTGTTCCAGGGTCAGTACGCGGTCGCCGAGGGCTCCCCGGATGCGGGACTCCTCCTGGCGGAACAGGTAGGGCCACTTCGGGTCGGGGTCGGAGAGGCGCACGCGACCGTTGACCAGATTGCGTGCCATCGGGTCGGACACGACCCGCTTATCTCCTCGGGAGGGCAGAGAGGGCGTTTCGAGGGGCGACATTCCACAAAGCCTTGTCTCCCGTCGCACCCGCGTCAAGGCTTTCCGCGTGCCTTACATATGCACGCGCATTCGTGCGTCACCGAACGTCGGAACGCCCTGACCGAACGCGACGGTCACACCGCGCTGGGCCCGTCCGGAGTGGAGACCACCAGGACGAGTGAGCCCTCCCATTCGGGGAGTTCGCGGAGGTGTCCGTGGCGCGCGTCCCACGTGCCGTCGCGCAGGTCGCGGGTGAGGTGCTCGTGGAAGCGGGCGTGCGCGTCCTCGTCGACGAAGCTCCAGGCGGAGCAGGCCTGGCGGGCACCGGGGTCGAGCAACAGCTCGGGGCGTCCGTAGTAGGCCTCGTTGAACCCGTCCGAGCAGTCGAGCGGGATCGGCACGCGGGTGACCGTGGTCGTCCCGCCCAGCCCCTCCGCGAGGGCCGACGGCGCCGGGTAGCGCCGGGCCTCGGTGTCCAGGACCTCGGGGCAGTAGTCGTACAGCCAGAAGTCGCGCACCAGGGCCGGATCGCAGGTCAGCACCGCCACGGGCCCGGTGGTGACCCGGCGGACCTCGGCGAGTCCGCGGGCCGTGTCGGACCACTGGTGGACGCTGAAGGTGGTCATGGCGGCGTCGAAGGAGCCGTCGGGGAAGGGAAGCGACTCCGCGGTGCCGTCGACCGCCGGGGCCAGGTGCGCGGGGCGTCTGGCGCGCATGCTGGACGAGGGCTCCACCGGCGTGACGTCAAGGGCGGAGGGTTCGTAGGACCCGGCCCCGGCACCGACGTTGAGCACCGTCCGGGCACCGCCCAGGGCCGCGTGCACCAGCGCGGCGATCCTCGGTTCCGGTTGACGGTGGTCCGTGTACGTGCGGGAGATGACCCCGTAGTCCGCGTCGCCCGCGCTACCGTCGTGTGTTCGGACCATGGTGGCTCCCGCCGTCGAGGTGTGTGCCGAGTCAGGGTGTGTACCGGAACGAGGCGCCCGCCGACCCGGGGACTCGACTCGAGTCCCCCGGGGGGCGGGGTGGTTCCGCACGCACCCTAACCAACGAGAAGCCGTGGCGTCACGGGACTTTCGCCCGGTCTGCCACGGCCCTCCCCCACGGGTCCGGCGCCTCACCACGGGGCCGCGACGGCCCGGCGGAGGTCTCGACGGCTACGTCTTGCGGCGGCGCCCGCCCTTCTTCCTCCGGGAGGGGCGCTCCTCCGCCTTGGCCTGTTCGGCCCGCTCGGCCGCGAGGCGCTGGTCCTCCTCGCGCCGTTCGGCCTCCACCCCGTAGGGGTCCTTGGTGCTCCGGCGCACCCACAGCACCAGCAGGATGACGATCAGCGCCAGTACCACGCCGACGAGCGCGAACCACATCCACACCGGGACGGTCGGTGAGTCGTCCTGCACCAGGTCGTCGTCGACGAGCGGAATGTCCTGGGCCTCGCCGGAGGCCTGTTCGACGGCGGCGGGCAGGTAGAGGGAGGACAGTCCCTCGGTCCCCTGCTGCGCCCCCTCCACCAGCGCGGCGCGGAGCTGCTCGGAGCCGAGCTGCGGGTACTCGGAGTTGAGCAGGGCCGCCGCGCCCGCGGCCACCGCCGCCGCGTAGGGCGTTCCGGTCACGTCGACCTGGCCCATGTCGGGCCCGGCGGTGGACAGCTCCGCGCCGGGCGCGAGGAGCCCGATCGCCGAGGCGGGCGGGGAGTCGGGCAGGAGCGTCCCCTCCTCGGTCACACCGCCCACCGCGAGGACGTTGGGGTCGTCCTCGCCGCCCGCCGGGGCGACGACCAGGGTGCCGCTGCGGGTGGCCGACGCGGTGGCGGCCTGGAGGTCCTCGTCCTGGTCGACCTCGGTGGGCAGCAGGACGACCTGTGCCCCCTGCTCGACGGCGTAGCCGATGACGTCGGCGAGGTCGGCGGAGTCGGCGGCCGCCGCGGTGGCGTCGGCGCCGGGTGACTCCGTTCCCGCCGTGGCGTCGGCGTCCCCGGTGTCGGCCGAGCCGGAACCCGAGGAGTCGGTGCCGGTGGGCAGGACCAGCAGACGCGCCGCCGGGGCCACGCCCAGTACACCGCCGTCCGCGTCCATGCCGTGCCCGTGCCCGACGGCCAGGGCCCCCATGGCCGTGCCCAGGTCGGTGTCGCCGCCGTTGCCCCCGAACTCGGTGTCGACCACCAGGTTGTCCCTGAGGTCGGGGTGTTCCTCGTCGACGGAGACCCCCGGGAGGGCCACGGTGACGCCCTGCCCCTGGCTGGTCTCCCAGGCTTCCTGGGCCCCGATGGAGGCCAGGCTCCACTGGTCCGGTCGGAAGTCGGGGACGTCGTCGGCGGCGGCTGGAACCGCCGTCAGTCCCAGTACGGCGAGCGCCGCGCAGGCCCCCGCCGTGGCGCTCACAACGTGGCGCTGGTGTGTCCTGCTACGGCTGTTGCCCCCGAGCACGTCTGGCTCCCTCGAACGTTGCGGTCGGTGCTGCGCCGGGCCCTCCCCGGACCCTCGCGATTCTGTCATGTGCACAGGATTCAGGCTTGGACAAGTGGCCTGGGGGGTAGGAGACGTAACTGTATCCCTGGTGCCAGTCCTGGGTCTTCCGCTCCTCATCCGGCATGTCGAGTCGCTAGCATGAGTCGCGCCGATCCGGACAAACCAATTACCCGTCCAGGGGGTGTCCCATGCCGAATATCGGTCCGTCCGACGACGGTCAGTCGGCCCTCGCCGAGCGCGAACAGCGCATCCTCGCCTTCGAACGCCAGTGGTGGAAGTTCGAGGGCTCCAAGGAACAGGCGATCCGAGACGAGTTCGGGTTCTCCGCGACCCGTTACTACCAGCTCCTCAACGGTCTGGTGGAGCGCCCCGAGGCGCTCGCCTTCGACCCGATGACCGTCAAACGCCTGCGCCGCCTGCGCGCCGACCGCAGACGCCAACGCAACGCCCGGCAGTTGGGCATCCATCTCTAGTGCGCACCGCCGGGCCGCGCGCGAGGGTCGCGGAGCCGCCCCCTCGGGTGGGACACGCCCGGAACGGGTAGACGAGGAGTCGACGTCACCGGGAGCGCACGCGCCCGGTGCCACCACGGAGCACCGCACCCGACAGTGACAAGGTCCCCGCATGCCCTCGTCCCCAGCAGACGGTCCGACCGCGCCGACCACCGAGTCGGGGCGCGCCGCGCTCGACGCCCTGGTCCGCGCCCCCTCCCGGGCGCTGGCCGCCTTCGACTTCGACGGAACCCTGGCGCCCATCGTCGCCGACCCCCGTGACTCCGCCCCGCAACCCGGGATCGTGGCCGCCCTGACGGCCCTGGCCTCCCGGTTGGGCACCGTCGCGGTGGTCACCGGTCGTCCCGCCGCCACCGCCGTACGGCTCGGCGGGTTGGACGAGGTGCCCGGGATCGTCGTGCTCGGCCACTACGGCGCGGAGCGCTGGTCGGACGGCCGGGTGCTGGCCGCCGATCCTCCGCCCGGTGTCGCCCTGGTCAGGGCCGAGCTCCCCTCCCTGGTGGAGTCCTCCGGCGCCCCGGAGGGCACCTGGATCGAGGACAAGGGGCGGTCGCTGGCCGTGCACACGCGCCGCGCGGCCGACCCCGACGCGGCCCTGGACCTGTTGGCCGCTCCGCTCGCGGCGCTGGCCGAGCGCGCGGGTCTCAGGGTGGAGCCCGGGCGCAGGGTGATCGAGCTCCGTCCACAGGGTGTGGACAAGGGTGGGGCCCTCACCTCCCTGGTGGAGGAGAGGGCGGCCCGGAGCGTCCTCTACGCCGGCGACGACCTCGGCGACCTGCCCGCCTTCGCCGCCGTGGCCGACCTTCGCGCGCGCGGGGTCCCCGGACTCACCGTGTGCTCCTCCTCCGACGAGGTGACCGAGGTCGCCGACCGCGCCGACCTCGTCGTCGAAGGGCCCGAAGGCCTGGTCGCGCTGCTCGACCACCTCACGGAGACGATTCGTGGGCTTGGGGCGTGAGCGCCGAGCGCGCGGCCGAACGCAGGTCCACCAGACCGGTCCGGTCGCGCCCGTAGTGCACCGCGTTGGTCAGCACACCCACGTAGCGCCCGCTCTGCGGGTGCAGGAACAGGCTCGTCCCGGTGAACCCGTTGTGGTAGACCACGCCCTCCGGGGTGACCAACCAAGCCAGCCCCCGCGACAACCGCGCCCCCGCGTCGACCTGAGGTGACCAGCTCTCCCGTACGAACGACGCGGGGATCGCCCCGGACTCGCCGTCGTGCAACCGCAGCATCTCCCGGGCGAAGGCGCCCAGGTCGATCGCGGTGCTGAACACCCCCGCGTGCCCGGCGACACCGCCCATCAGGGCCGCGGCCTCGTCGTGCACCACACCCCACGCGGGGGCCGCCCCGACGAGCCTGCGCTCGGTCGGCGCCACCTCCGGGGACCTCCCCAGCGGACCGTAGGCCGTGGAGCGCAGGCCGAGATCGGTCCACAGGTCGTCGGCGAGCCGGTCCAGGCTGGCGCCGTACAGGCGTTCCAGGAGCAGGCCGAGCAGGATGAAACCCCGGTCGATGTACTCGTACCCGGGCTCCTCCAGCGGGTCCGAGAGGATCGCCTCGGCCAGGTCCTGGCCGGTGCCGACGTACCGCTCCATCCACGCGACGGGGTTGAGCCGGCTCGTGTGCGTGAGGATCTGCCTGGTCGTCACCCAGGCCCCGGGAAGGTCCTCCCCGGGAAAGTATTCGGACATGGGGGCGTTGATGTCCAAAACCCCCTCGGCGATCGCCCTGCCGACGAGCGGCCAGGTCGCCATCACCTTCGTCAGGCTCGCGACGTCGTAGGAGACGTCGGGCGCGGTGTCGTGATCTCCGCTGGTCCTGCCCACCGCCACGAACTCCCACATACCGCCGGTGCCGACCACGGCGGCCCCGCCCGGCAACCAGTCCGCGTCCACCATCACCTTCAGGACGCCACGGATTCGCGCCCCAGTCTCCGTGAGCCAGTCACCATCACGCACAACACGCCTCCCCCCGAGCGGTCTCCCCCACTTCTCGGCGGATACCCCGTTCACTCCGGCTTGTCACACCCGTGCCGTCTCCGAACAGTACGAAACCCCCGCAGGTCATGGCCGTAACCGCGCCGTTCTGGCGTGGCGCGGCCCGGGTGCCGCTCCGGCCCGGCTCCGGCCTCCTGTGGCGCGGGTCCGGCGAAGTAGGCTGGCGCACACGCAGTTCCGAGGAGGACGATGAGCAGCAAGACCCCCGTTCCCGCCGGTTTCGTCGGCGTGGCCGGAAACATCGGGATCAAGGACCCCGACGACGACTTCTTCACGGTCGTCTCCGAGGTCCCCGCGGCGGTCTCCGCCGTGTTCACCCAGTCGCGGTTCGCCGGGCCGAGCGTCCGCATCAGCCGCGAGGCCGCCGCCGACGGCCGGGCCAGGGGCGTCACCGTGATCGCGCGCAACGCCAACGTGGCCACCGGCCAGATCGGCACGGCCGACGCGCGCGAGGTGCGGGACGGGGTGGCCCGCGCCGCCGGGGTCGACCCCGACCAGATCCTCATCGCCTCCACGGGGGTCATCGGACGCCCCTACCCCATGGACCGGGTGCGCTCCTACCTCGCCGACCTCCCCGCCGAGTTCCCCCCGGCCGACCTGGACCGCTCGGCGGCGGCCATGATGACCACCGACACCCACCCCAAGGTCGCCACCGCGAAGGTCGGCGACGCCACCCTCACCGGCATCGCCAAGGGTGTCGGCATGATCGAACCCAACATGGCCACCATGCTGACCTGGTTCTTCACCGACGCGGAGGTGGACCAGCCGGTCCTGGACGCGGTGTTCCGGCGTGTGGTGGACCGGACCTTCAACGCCCTGAGCATCGACACCGACACCTCCACCAGCGACTCCGCCGCGATCTTCGCGAACGGGCTCGCCGGTCCGGTGGACGTCGACGCGTTCGAGTCCGCCCTGTACGAGGTGGCCCTGGACCTGGTCCGGATGATCGCCTCCGACGGCGAGGGCGCGGGCAAGCTGATCGAGGTCCGGGTCACCGGTGCGCGCGACGACGCCCAGGCGAAACGGATCGGCAAGGCCGTGGTGAACTCGCCGCTGGTGAAGACCGCGGTGCACGGCGCCGACCCGAACTGGGGCCGGGTCGCGATGGCCGTGGGCAAGTGCTCGGACGAGACCGACGTGCACCCGGAGAACGTGCGGATCGTCTTCGGGGACGTGGAGACCTTCCCCCGCCGGGCCACGGAGGAGACCCTGGAGCGGGCCGCCCTGCACATGAAGGGTGACGAGGTGGTGATCAGCGTCGACCTGGGGATCGCCGAGGGCGCGTTCACGGTGTACGGCTGCGACCTGACCGAGGGCTACATCAGGATCAACGCCGACTACACGACCTGAGCCGCGACGGCCGGTGAACACGGGAGGGCCCTGGTGGGCGCGCCACCAGGGCCCTCGTTCGTGACATCGCGCGGGTCAGATGTGCACCACGGGGCCGTCCGTCATCCTCCCCGCGCGCATGAACAGGGACAGCCCCGCCGCCACCAGCATCACGACGGCGGCGATCCCGAAGGCCAGGTGCAGACCGTCGAGGAAGGCGAGGTTGCTCGCCTCCGTGATCGCTGCGGTCACGCCCGCGTCCGCGCCCTCCGGAACGACCGCGCCGCCCTGGGCGACGGTGCTCTGCATGGCGGACAGCTCGTCGGCGGAGGGCTCGGCCACTCCAGCGGCCGCGTAGTGTCCGGGCAGCGTGGAGACGATGGTCGCGGACATGACCGCGCCCAGCACGGCCGTCCCCAGCGAGCCGCCCAGCTGCATGGCGGCCTGCTGGAGCGCCGAGGCCACCCCCGCGTAGCGCACCGGGGCGTTCCCGATGATCGCGGCGGTGGCGCCCGTCATGACCAGGCTCAGACCCACGCCCAACAGCACGAACGCGAGCGAGACGTAGGGCACGCCGGTGTCGGTTTCCAGCCGGGAGAGCAGGAACATCCCCGCCGAGGACGACAGCAGGCCGACGGTGGTGGGAAGGCGTGCGCCCACCCGGTCCAGGAGCCGCCCGGCGATGGGCGAGGTGATCGCCATCATCGCGGTCATGGAGATGAGCTGGAGCCCGGTCTGGGCGGGGCTCAGGCCGCGCACGCCCTGGAGGTAGAAGGTGATGAAGAACAGCGAGCCCATCAGGCCCAGCGCCATCGCCACGGTCAGCACCACGCCGATCGAGAGCGAGGGGTGGGCGAAGAGCGCGAGCGGGACGAGCGGCTGTTCCGGGCGCCGCTCCCAGATGAGGAAGGCCGCGCCGAAGAGGACCGCGGCCCCCAGCGAGACCAGGGTGACCGGGTGCGCCCAGCCGATGCTCGGGGCCTCGACCAGGGCCCAGACGAGGGCGAAGATCGCGACGCTCACCAGGACGATGCCGGGCACGTCCATGCGGCTGCCCGCGTCGGTGGGCCGGTTGGCGGCCAGGAGCCACAGGCCCAGCCCGATCGCGACCGCCCCGACGGGCACGTTGATGTAGAACACGGCCTCCCAGCTGAACGCGCCGACCAGGACACCGCCGAGGATCGGGCCTCCGGCGGTGGCCGCGCCGATCAGGCTGCCGAAGACCCCGAAGGCCCGGCCGAGCTTGGAGGGAGGGAAGCCGGCCCGCAGGAGCCCCATCGCGGAGGGGAGCAGGAGGGCGCCGAAAACTCCCTGGACGATCCGGAATCCGATGAGCATGATGACACCGGACGACAGGGCGATCGCCACCGAGGAGAGCACGAAGCCGACGACGCCGACGAGGTAGGTGTTCCGGTAGCCGAAGCGGTCACCGATCTTGCCCGCCGTGATGAGGAAGACCGCGAGTCCGAGCAGGTAGCCGTGGGTGACCCACTGGAGCTCGGCCAGGGAGGCCCCCAGACTGGCGCCGATCGCGGGGTTGGCCACGGCCACGATGGTGCCGTCGAGGGCGACCATCATGACGCCGAAGGCGATCGCGACGAGGGTGGCCCAGGGGCTCTCGGTGAAGCGGGGCCGGGCGGTCGGTGTCTGCCCGCTCGGCGGGTGCTGCGGGTCTCTCGGGCTCTGTTCGGCCTGCGTGGTCATGTGCCCCGTGTCCTCGTCCTCGGTCGTGCGTCCCCGTACCAGGGAAGATTATGGCAGTCGCTGACATTTGACAATCGCTGACATTTGTCAGTGACTGACATCACTTCGGCGCGCGTGTATCCTCCAGGGACAGGAAGCAGGCGTCTCACCCGGGAGTGGAGGCACGTCCATGAGTACGACGAGCCCCGAGAACGTCGGACTGCGCGAGCGCAAGAAGGCCGAGCTGCGCGACACCCTCATCGAGTCCGGGCTGCGCCTCTTCCACGAGAAGGGGTACGAGGCGACCACCACGGAGGAGATCGCCACCAGCGCGGGGGTCTCCCAGCGGACGTTCTTCCGGTACTTCGCCTCCAAGGAGAACGTGGTCCTGGAGGCGATCGAGGAGGTCGACGAGCTTCTCTGCGCCTTCGTGCGCGAGCGTCCCGCCGACGAGCCGCCCTTCCGCGCGCTGCGCAACGCCATGCGCGATCACTGGGAGGTGCTGGAGCGCGAGGAGCTGCACCTCCAGGGGAGCGCGGCCAACTTCATCTCGCGGAGCCCCGAGCTCATCGAGGTGAACATGCGCTACTGCGCCCGCCGCCAGTCCCGTCTCGCGCGCGTCATCGCCGAACGCGCCGGGGTGGACCCGGCCGACCACCGGCCCGCCCTGGTGGCGGCGGTCTTCTACGCCACGCTCAACAACGGTTTCCAGGTCTGGGCGGACTCCGGGTGCGGGGACAACACCGACGGCCTGCTCCGGTGCTTCCTCGAACAGCTCGACCTGGTCCCGAACGCCGTCTGCGGAAGCTGGAGCCAGGGATGAGCGCCGGGGCCGAGGCGGTCATCCCGATCCTTCGCGTGACCGACGCCGCCGCGGCCGTCCGCTGGTACGAGCGACTGGGCTTCACACTGGAGTGGGAGCACCGCTTCGAACCCGGTTTCCCCGCCTTCGTCGAGGTCGGCCGCGGTTCGGTGCGCCTCTTCCTGTCCGAGCACACCGGCGATGCCGGGCCGGACACCCTGGTGTACCTGCGGGTGCGGGACGTGGACGCGATCGCCGCCGAGTTCGGGGCGAAGGTGGAGGAGGCTCCCTGGGCGCGCGAGATCGAGCTCCGCGACCCGGACGGCAATCGTCTGAGGATCGGCACGCCGACGACCTGAGTCCGCTCGTACGCCCTCCGACGCGCGAGCGGTGGGGATCAGGTGGCGGGCGACGCACGGCCGACCCCGAACGCTCCACCCCCAGCATCCAGTGATCGAGATCAGGCCGGATGTCCCCCTGCAACCACGGCTCGTCATCTTGCGCCCATGGATGATTATCCACCCTGGACCGATGCTGCGATGGCGCGTTCCACCGGCCTACTGATTCACGCAGATCCAGAGTCTCCCGTCCCCAGCAAGTATTCTCGATGCTCCGGATACACCATCAGACCGAATCGAGCCGAGATCTCGGCCAGAGAAGTCTCGGGAATGTCGTAGACGAGCCCGATCCGCACCTCATCCACACCCAGTAGAGACCCCGCGTCCGCGTCCGATAACCCGGAAAGCCGGTAGCTCCCGATGAAACGACCCGAATCGCGATCGAATTCATCCAGCATCCACTCGACCATCAACACCCTCCCAGCGTGCGATATTGAATCGAATTGCTTGTTTGCCCAGGAATCCGACGTCCCGAATCCGGCCTGAACTCACCCATGCGCTTGGCGTTCCTCTGACCACTGACCCACCTTCCCATCGTGCCATGCGTGGAGTCCCACCCAAGGACCCGACCGTCGGGCAAGGTCCAACGGGACCGATGACCACCACCCTATTTCGGGGAACCCTGACCGGCGCAGAGGCTGCCCGTGCGCTTGGAAGGTGACGCCTGGTGGGAGTTCTTCGACGCCTTCAGCGACTACGCCCAACTAATGCTGGAACCAGAGAACATCGAAGGTGCCGAGCGGAGCCACCCGAGGTGCTTCGTCGCGTGCGCAAAAAGACCGACCCCACCGGAGAGCGGCTCGCCTCCATCTTCGGGATGAGTCAGGGTAAGGTCTCGAAGATAGAGACAGGTAAACTGGTTCCCTCTTCCATCGATGTTGAACGGATTCTTCGTGCGCTCAAGGCGACTCCAGAAGAAATAGAGAGTGAGGTCGGCGACCACCACGCAGTTCTGCGCCTGATTGCTGTAGCTGCTCTTGCGGAAGGCGAGTTCGTTGGCATGGGGGGGTGCATGAGTACAGCCCCTGCCGGGGTGGGGCACAGGCTGACGCGCTCGGTCCTTCCCACACCTGGGACTCATGCTCAGAGGAACACGTCCCCAGGAGCCGAGGCTGGCGCATCACGAGGAGCGTTTGGCGCGTACGACGACGGACACCCTGCAACAGGGCATTCAGGTGCAACAGGCCCCCCACCCGTCAGAGCGGAGGGCCTGTTTGCTTCCCGGGGCGTTACGCCTCCAGACGGGCCGTGTCGATCAGCGCCTGCCACTCCGAGGAGGGGAACGCCAACGCTCCCAGATCGCGGTGCTGGGTGTCCCGGACAGCCGACACACCGGGCACGTCAGCGACCTCGACACACTCCTGAGCAGTAGAACTGTACGACGACTTACGGAACTCCAGGTCTTGGGTCAGGTGCACGTGCGGTGTCCTAGTCGATGAGTCGGGTTAGGTGTTGCACGGACTCAGCTGGAGACAGAGCCGCGCCCTGGAGAAGGTCGAGAACATCGCGGTAGTCAATGACCTGCTCCGGGTCCTCAAGGTAGAGACCATCGCGCCGGGCCTCCAGGTACACGATCGCATCCGACAGGACTCGGAGCAGGCCGAACGCGGAGGGAGTGTGCTCATGGTCGGCCACCTCTCGTCCCGCTGGGGCCCCGGCCGGTGCTGGACTTCCCCTTCTGCCAGGGGCTGGGCACGGTCATCTGGGCCGAGTTCACCCTCCCAACCCCGGCCACCACTGGCGGCACCCGATGACGGCGCAGGTCAGCGCCCAGAAGGCTCCTCGCCGGGGACCGCACCGGGAGCTGGAACGCGACGAGGCCCCAGACATCGAACTGGGGCCTCGTCGGTGGCTCAGGGGTCCGGGCACCGTCCTCTCCGGCCCCCGACCCGTCCGCGGTCAGAGGTCGGTGACCTCCGGGTGGGCGGCCCTTCTGACGGCCTCGCGGGCGGGGCCGGGAGCGTCGAGCGCCACGCTGGCCAGGGCCCGGCACTCCTCCTCGGTGTGGCGGGCCAGGGCGTAGCGCACCGCGGGCAGGGCGGGGGGAGCCGTCGACAGGCTGGTGACCCCGAGACCGACGAGCACCAGGGCGAGCAGGGGGTCCGCCGCGGCCTCGCCGCACACGCCGACCGAGCGGCCCCGGCCCGCGTCGCCCACCCGCTGGATCAGGGCGAGCAGCGCTGGCTGCCAGGGGTCGAGCAGGTCGGGGAGCGCGCCCAGGGTGCGGTCGGCCGCCATCGTGTACTGCGCGAGGTCGTTGGTGCCGATGGACACGAAGTCCACGTGGGACAGGAGGCGGTCCGCGAGCAGGGCCGCGGCGGGCACCTCGATCATGACGCCGACCTCGGTGATTCCGGCGGCGCGGGCGAGGGCCGCGAACTCCCCCGCTTCGGCGGCTGTCGACACCATGGGCGCCATGACCCGCACCCGGGTGTCCTCGCAGGCGCGTGTGGCGGCGGCGATGGCGGTGAGCTGGTCGGCCAGCAGGTCCGGGTGGACCCGCGAGGTGCGAAAGCCCCGAACACCGAGGGCGGGGTTGTCCTCCTCGCCGGTCGCGGCGAAGGCCAGCGGCTTGTCCGAGCCCGCGTCCAGGGTGCGCACGGTGACGGTGCGGTCCTTGAAGGCCCGGAACAGCCGGGTGTAGGCCTCGGTCTGCTCGGCGACGGTGGGCGGGTCGGCCCGGTCGAGGAAGAGGAACTCGGTGCGCAGCAGGCCGATGCCCTCGCTGTCGTGCGCGGCGGCCTCCTCCGGGTCCCCCTCGCCCGCGTTGAGCAGGAGGGACACGGGAACGCCGTCCCGGGTCCGGCCCGGTCCGGAGCTCTCGGCCAGCACGGCGCGGCGACGTTCGGCCCGGGCGCGGACCCGCTCGGCCACCTCGGGGGCCGGGTCGACCTCGACGGTCCCCGCGTCGCCGTCGACCGCGACGGTGGTGCCGTCGGTCAGTTCGTCGGCCCCGGGGCAGCCCACGACGGCGGGCAGGCCCAGGGAGCGGGCGAGGATGACGGTGTGGCTGGTGGGACCGCCCAGCCGGGTGACGATGGCCTTCACCCGGCTGGTGTCGAGGCGGACGGTGTCCGCCGGGGCCAGGTCCTCGGCCACCAGCACGTGCGCGTGGCCGGGGTCGGGCAGCCCGGGCATGGGCAGGCCCAGGAGCGCGGCGATGGCGCGGTCCCGGATGTCGGCCAGGTCGGCGGCCCGTTCGGCCAGGTACCCCCCGGCCGCCAGGAGCAGGTCCTGGTAGCGGCCGCAGGCCTCCCACACCGCCCAGGCCGCCGCCCGGTCCGCGGAGATGGCCTCCTCGATCTGGCGCGACAGCTCCGGGTCGCGGGCCATCAGCGCCTGGGCGTTGAGCACTGCGGCGGCCTCGCCGTCGAGCGAGGCGGCCCGGGCCTCGAGGTCGGCGGCCACGCCCTCCAGAGCGCTCCGCGCCGTCTCCTTCTCGGCCTCGGTGTCGGCGACCTCGGGTTCGCGGTCGGGCAGGGACGGCGGCGCCGCCATCCTGGCCACCGGAGCGACGGCCCCACCCGGGCCCGCCGCGATGCCTTCCAGTACCCGGGCGGGGTTCGTCTGCTCCATGCGTGCTCTCCTGTGGGGGGTGGTCTGTTGGGTACTAGGGAACCCGGAAACGCGCTGTCGCGCCAGGGCGATTCCGGGATCTGTGGACAACCGTCAGGGCTCGATGGTCACCTTGACGGCGGTGCCCGAGGCCACGGTCTCGATCGCCTTGTGCACGTCGGACAGCGGCATCCGCTCGGTGATGAGGTCCGCGACCGGGACGGCCCCGGACGAGATCAGTTCGAGGGCGCGCTTGTTGTGCTCGGGGCTGGAGCCGTTGGCACCGAAGATCGAGATCTCCTTGTAGTGCACGACGTTCGCGTCCAGCTGGATCACCGGGGCGTCCTTGGGCAGCCCACCGAAGAAGCTGATCCGCCCGCTGCGCGCCGCCATCTGGAGGGCGTCCTCCTGGGCCCTGCCGGAGGCGGCGGCGGTGATGATCAGGTCGGCGCCGCGACCGTCGGTCAGGCGGAGCACCTCGGCGACCGCGTCGGTCTCCTCGCCGCAGATCGCGGCGTCCGGCTCCACGAGCGCGGCGGACATGTCCAGGCGGCCCCGGTTGAGGTCCACCAGGAACACCTTGGCGGCGCCCTTGGCCCGGGCGAGCCGCACGTGCAGGCAGCCGATGGGGCCGGCGCCCATGACCACGACCGTGTCTCCCTCGCCGACCCCGGCGATCTCCTGGCCGTTGAGGACGCAGGCCAGCGGCTCGGCCACGGAGGCCTCGGCGAGGTCGACGTTGTCGGGCACGCGGTTGACGCCGTCGACCGCGAGGACGGCCTCGGGGATGATCATGTACTCGGCGAAGCCGCCGTCGTAGTGGTAGCCCATGGACTCCTGGTTGGAGCAGACCGTGAACCGGCCGTCGGAGCACTCCGCGCAGGTGCCGCAGGGGATGGCAGCGATGACCTGGACCCGGTCGCCCTCGGACCAGCCGTCGACGCCCTCGCCGACCTCGACAATCCGGCCCGCGATCTCGTGGCCGATCACCCGGGGCGGGCGGATGTGGTGGTGGCCGTGCTTGGAGATCTTCACGTCGGTGCCGCAGGTGGAGCAGTTGACGACGGCGATCTTGAGCTGTCCCGGTCCGGGGGTGGGCTCGGGAGCCTGCTCCAGACGGATGTCACCGGGGGCGTAGAAGCGGGCGACGAGCATGTTCGGGCCTTTCTGGTGGGGCTGGGCCGGGGCGGGGTTCTCCGCCCCGGCCGGTGGTGCGTGGGTCGGGTGCCGCGGGGTCAGTCCGCGGCGAGGAGCTCCAGGACGTCGTCGACGCCGGTGGCCGCGCGCAGGCGCGCCGCGCGGTCGGGGTCGGTGAGGACCCCGGCGAGCGAGGACAGGACCTGGAGGTGTTCGCTGCCGGAGGCCGCGATGCCGATGGCGACGTGCACGGTGGGCCCGCCCCAGTCGACCCCCTCGGGGAACTGGATCACCGCGAGGGCGGTCCGCTTCACCATGCTGCGGGAGGCGTCGGTGCCGTGCGGGATGGCCACGCCCTCGCCCACGAAGGTGGGGATGGAGGCCTCCCGCTCGTGCATGGCGGGCACGTAACCGGGTTCGACGGCGCCGAGCTCCACGAGGAGCGCCCCGCACTGGTCGATGGCGTCGGCCCGGTCCCGGGCGGTGGCGCCCAGGCGCACGGCGTCGGCGCTGAGGGAGAGGTCAGTCGCCAAGGGTGCCACCGTCCCGGATGGCCGCCTCGACGCGGGCGAAGGCGGGGTCGCCCAGGAACATCTGGAAGCCGACGACCACGGTGTCGGTGGCGCGGTGGCGGGCCCGGTCGACCAGGCCGGTGTGACACAGGACCAGGTCGGCGTCCTCGGGGATGCGGTCGACCGGCGAGTGCTCGACGTTGACGCCGTAGGGGGACAGGCTCTTCTTGAGCTGCGAGGTGAGCAGGACGCTGCTGCCCATCCCGGCGTCGCAGGCGACGACGACCTTCTTGATGTCCGAACCTTCGATGGTGGCCATGAACGGTGCTCCGGTTCTGTTGGTGGGGTGTGGGGGCCGTTCCACGGATCGTCGCGCGCTGGCGTCGCCCGTGTGCGACGATCCGGGAACCGCGCCCTAGCTGACCTGTTCGGCCTGGGCCGCCTCGCGTTCGGCCCTGCGCTCGGCCCGGCCGAAGCCGAGGAGCAGGGAGGCGACGACGAACGACACGAGGGTGCCGACCACGACCCCGGCCAGCACTCCGAGGTGGTCACCGCGCGGGGTGACCGCGAGGAGGGCGAAGATGCTGCCGGGCGCCGGGGTGGCGACCAGGCCGACGTCGAAGAGGAGGAACACGGTGATGCCGGACATGCCGCCGGCGATCGCCGCGAGGATGAGCTTCGGCTGGGCGAGGATGTACGGGAAGTAGATCTCGTGGATGCCGCCGAAGAAGTGGATGATGATCGCGCCGGGGGCGGTGGCCCTGCTCAGCTTGGGGCCGAACAGCAGGCAGGCCAGGAGGATGCCCAGGCCGGGGCCGGGGCTGGTCTCGATGAGGAACTCGATGGCCTTGCCGTGTTCCTCGGAGCGGATGACCCCGAGGGGTCCGAGGACGCCGTGGTTGATGGCGTTGTTGAGGAACAGGACCTTGGCGGGCTCGATGATGATCGAGACCAGCGGCAGGAGCGACAGGTCGATGAGGAACTGCACGCCCCGACCGAGCCACGCGGCGATGAAGGTGACGACCGGTCCGATGGCGAACAGCCCGGCGATGGCCATGAGACCGCCGAGGATGCCCGCGCTGAAGTTGTTGACCAGCATCTCGAAGCCGCTGGGGGTGCGGGGCTGGACGACCTTGTCGAACTGCTTCATCAGGTACGCGGCGAGCGGACCGGCCACCATCGCGCCGAGGAACATCGGGATGTCGGCGGAGACGATCACACCGACGGTGGCGATGGCGCCGACCACACCGCCGCGCTTGTCGTAGATGAGGTGCCCGCCGGTGTACCCGATCAGCAGCGGCAGCAGGAAGCCGATCATCGGGTCGACGAGCTGGGCCATGTGCTCGTTGGGCCACCAGCCGTCGGGGATGAACAGCGCGGTGATGAGGCCCCAGGCGATGAACGCGCCGATGTTGGGCATCACCATGCTCGCCAGGAAGCCGCCGAAGCGCTGGACTCCCGAGCGCACGGAGACGAGTCTGCCTTGCTGGGTGGACATGGGGGAACCTCCTGGGAGGTCCGGCGGGCGTTCAGCCTCGGCCGGGAAGGATGGCTGTGGGGTGGGTGGTCAGACGGCGCGGACGGTGGGGCCGGCCGTCTCCATTTCGTCCGCGAGTCCGTCGGCGAGGCCGTTGTCGGTGATGACCAGGTCGAGGTCCTCGACTGCGGCGAAGCGGGCGAAGTGGTCGTTGCCGACCTTGGTGTGGTCGGCGAGGAGCACGGCGCGCCGTGAGGAGGCGATCATGGCCCGTTTGACCTCGGCCTCGGCCGGGTCGGGGGTGGTCAGACCGCGTTCGACGGACACACCGTTGGTGGCCATGAACGCCACGTCCACGTAGCACTCGGCGATGGCCCGCAGGGCCCAGGACTCGACACTGGCCTGGGTCCTGGTGCGCAGGCGGCCGCCGAGGAGCATGAGGTTGACGTTGGTTCGCGGGGTGAGGGTGAGGGCTATTGAGAGGGAGTTGGTGACGACGGTGAGCTCGCGGTCCGTGGGCAGCTGTTCGGCCAGGCGCCCGGTGGTCGATCCCGCGTCCAGGAGGATGGCGCCCTCGTCGGGGAGTTCGGCGAGGGCTGCCTTGGCGATCCGCTCCTTCTCCTGGGTCATGACGGAGTCGCGCACAGTGAGCGCGGGCTCGAAGCCCAGCCGCTCGACGGGGATCGCGCCGCCGTGGACCCTGCGCAGGACCCCGTGCCGTTCGAGGGCGGTGAGGTCGCGGCGCACGGTCTCGTAGGTGACGTCGAACTCCGAGGCGAGCCCCGTGACGTCGACCCGGCCGTCGTGGCGGGCGCGTTCGAGGATCACCTTCTGGCGTTCTTCCGCGTACATGTTGGATCACCTGTGTTTCGGTGTGGTTTTCGGTGAGTTTAATGGTGTTGCTTGGGACACACAAGGGGCAACCACTCCCAATATCCCAGCAACGATGACAGGAGGCCCACGGCGGGATCATCCGACCCCTCACCGCCGTGACCAGGACGCCACGACCCCCGGAGGGGCCCCGGAGACGGTCGGACACCGTCATCCGATCCGCGTCACACCATTGACACACACAGACAAACACACATAATCAAAGACAGAACCACACCAGCGATGGAGACACACCACAGCGGGACCCACCTCCTCGGGCGCGCCCTCCACCCCGAAGGCCCCCGGACCGGGCGCGTCACACCCCTCGAAGAGAGCACCCATGATCCTGACCCTCACCCCGAACCCGAGCGTCGACCACACCCTTGAGGTCGACCGCCTCGTCCGAGGCGAGGTCCTGCGCGTGCGCGCCACCCGCTCCCAGGCGGGCGGGAAGGGCGTCAACGTCTCACGGGCCCTGGCCGGGGCCGGGATCGACACCCGGGCCGTCCTCCCGATCGGCGGCGGCGGCGGGGCCGAACTCGTCGCCCTGCTCGGTGACCTGCCCCGCGTCACCGTGCCCATCGGCGGGGAGACCCGGGCGAACGTCACCGTCACCGAGGCGGACGGCACCACCACCAAGCTCAACGCCGCGGGCCCCGCCCTCGCCCCCGAGGAGATCGAGGCCCTGCTCGGCGCCCTGGACGAGGAGCTGGGCCGCTCCCCCGACTGGGTGGTGGCCAGCGGCAGCCTGCCCGCCGGAATCCCCGACGACCTCTACGTCAGGGTCGCCGGACTCGCCGCCGCCCACGGGGTGCCCCTGGCCCTGGACACCTCCGGTCCGTCCCTGGCCACGGCCGCCAAGGCCGGGTCGGTCTCCCTGCTCAAACCCAACCACGAGGAGCTCGCCGCCCTGGTGGACCGCGACCTGCCGACCCTCGGCGACGTCACCGAGGCGGCACGCGAGGTCCTCGCCTGGGGAAACGAGTCCGTTCTGGTCACCCTCGGGGGCCACGGCGCGCTGCTCGTCACCGAACGGGACGCGCGTTGGGCGCGCGGCCCCCGGGTACGGACCCGGAGTACCGTGGGCGCGGGTGACAGCGCGCTCGCGGGGTTCCTCGCCGGAGAGGGCCCCCCGCCCGAGCGCCTCCGTCAGGCCGTGGCCTGGGGGACGGCGGCCGTCGCGCTCCCCGGAACGACGGTGCCCCAGCCCGACGACGTCGCCACCGACGGTGTGAGTGCGGCGACCGAGCCCGACCCCGGATGGCGGATCGCACCGTCGTGACCGCCCGTTCCACAGCCACCGCCCGCCGTGACCGGGACCGGACACCCCGGCCCCGCCCGACACCCTCCAAGGACTGACATGCCCGAGCGCACCGTAGTCATCGGCTCCCTCCTCGGCCTGCACGCCCGGCCCGCGACCCTCTTCGTCCAGGCGGTCAACGAGACCGGCCTGCCCGTCACCGTGTCCCGCGCGGACCACAAACCGGTGGACGCCCGCAGCGTGCTCGCGGTGATGGCGATGGGGGCCTCACACGGCGAGACCGTCACGCTGACCTGCGAGGACGAGAACTCGGACGAGGCCCTGGACACGCTGGCCCAGATGCTCGGCAAGGAACTCGACCCGAGGTAACCGGGGCGGGGCGGGTGGCGCGACCGCCCGCCCCGCGCCTCAGACCGGCCCGTATCAACCAGCCCGTAGCAGACCGGCCCGTAGCAAACCGACCCGCCTCAGAGCAGCCCGTCGCGCATCAGGCGGACGGCCTCCTCGCGCATACGCACCTTGCGGACCTTGCCGGTGACCGTCATCGGGAACTCGTCCACCACGTGGACGTAGCGCGGGATCTTGAAGTGCGCGATGCGGCCCTCACAGAACGAGCGCAGCGCCTCGGCGGTGAGCGGCACGGCACCCCCGCGCATGCGCACCCACACCATGAGCTCCTCGCCGTACCTCTGGTCGGGCACCCCGATCACCTGCGCGTCCAACAGGTCGGGGTGCGTGTACAGCAGCTCCTCGATCTCCCGCGGATAGATGTTCTCACCTCCTCGGATCACCATGTCCTTGATCCGGCCGGTGATGCTCACGTAGCCGTCCTCGTCCATCACCGCGAGGTCACCGGTGTGCATCCAGCGGGCGGCGTCGATCACCTCGGCCGTCCTGTCCGGCTGATCCCAGTAGCCGAGCATCACCGAGTAGCCCCGGGTGCACAGTTCACCGGGCGTCCCGCGTGCGACGGTGATGCCGGAGTCGGGGTCGACGACCTTGACCTCCAGGTGCGGCCCGACCCTGCCGACCGTGGACACCCGGCGCTCCACCGAGTCGTCGACACGGGTCTGGGTGCTGACCGGAGAGGTCTCCGTCATGCCGTAGCAGATGGACACCTCGCGCATCCCCATCCGATCGATGACCTGGCGCATCACCTCGACCGGGCAGGGCGACCCGGCCATGATTCCGGTGCGGAGCGAGGACAGGTCGTAGGAGTCGAAGTCGGGCAGGGCGAGTTCGGCGATGAACATGGCGGGCACGCCGTACAGCGAGGTGCAGCGCTCGGCCTGGACGGCTTCCAAAGCGGCGGCCGGGTCGAATCCGGGGCCGGGGATGACCATGCACGCGCCGTGGCTGGTGGCGGCCAGGTTTCCCATCACCATGCCGAAACAGTGATAAAAGGGAACTGGCAGGACAATTCGGTCGACCTCCGTGTATCCCAGAAGCTCCCCGACGGAGAACCCGTTGTTGAGGATGTTGTGGTGCGAGAGGGTCGCGCCCTTGGGAAAACCCGTCGTGCCGGACGTGTACTGGATGTTGACCGGGTCGTCCGGGGATAGCGCGGCCTCCACCCGGACCAGCCGCTCCGGGTCGCCTGCGTCACCCGCGGCAAGCAGGGCCTCCCAGGCGGGGCCGTCGAAGAGCACCACCTCGCGCAGCCCGGGACACCTCCCCCGCACCTCCTCGATCATCGCCGCGTAGTCGGAGGTCTTGAAGGAGGGCGCGGCGATGAGCAGGCGGACGCCCGCCTGGTTGAGCACGTACTCCAGCTCGTGCGTGCGGTAGGCGGGATTGATGTTCACCAACACGGCGCCGATCCGCGCCGTCGCGTACTGCACGAGGACCCATTCGGACCGGTTGGGCGCCCAGACGCCGACCCGGTCCCCCTTGGCCACGCCCAGGCCGAGCAGCCCCAGCGCCACCCGCTCGACCTCCTCTCCGAACCGGCGGTAGGTGAGCCGGAGCCCGGAGGCCCGGTCCACCAGGGCGTCCCGGTCGGGGTGGGCGGCGACCGTGCGGGCCAGGTCGGCGCCGATGGTGTCACCCAGCAGGGGCGTGGTCGAGGTACCGGAGGCGTAGCTGGGAAGGGCGGCGTTCACACTCAAGACCAGGCTCCTAGCCGTGCGGGACAGGGGACCACACGCCCGGGGAGAGCCGTCACGCGCCCCCGGGCATGTAAGCCAGATCACACCTATCACGCGGCCGAACCCACGGGAAGGGGCACCGCGACACCCCGGGCCTGCTACGAGCGCCCCACCCCCACGGCGTTCACTCCCGGACGCGGTGCACCTTGTGCTGCGCGGCCTGGGCGCGCGGACGCACCACCAGGAGGTCGACGTTGACGTGCGGCGGCCGGGTGATCGCCCACACGATGGTGTCGGCGACGTCCTCGGCGCTCAACGGGTCCGGCACCCCCGCGTACACGGCCTCCGCCCCGGCGCTGTCCCCGCGCAGCCGGTTGAGGGAGAACTCCTCGGTCTTGACCATGCCGGGGGCCACCTCCAGCACCCGCACCGGCTCCCCGCACAGTTCCAGGCGCAGGGTGGCGGCGAGCGTGTGCGCGCCGTGCTTGGCGGCCACGTAACCGCCACCGCCCTCGTACACCCCGTGCCCGGCCACCGAGGAGACGACCAGGACGGTGCCGTCCCCGCTCGCGATGAGCGCGGGCAGCAGCGCCTGGGTCATGTTGAGCACGCCCAGCACGTTGACCTCGTACATGCTCCGCCAGTCGGCCGGGTCACCGGTGGCGATGGTCTCGGTGCCGATCGCGCCGCCCGCGTTGTTGACCAGGACGTCGCAGGCGCCCAGGTCCCCGGCGAACGCGTCGACCGCGGCCCGGTCGGTGACGTCCAGGACGTGGGCCCGCGCGGAGTGCCCCCTCGCGGTGATCTCCTCGGCCAGCCGCTCGATCCGGTCGGCGCGACGAGCGACCAGGACCACGTCGTAGCCCTCGGCGGCGAGCCCGCGCGCGGTGGCGGCACCGATCCCGCTGCTGGCTCCGGTGACGACCGCGGTCGCTGTCATGTGGTTCCTCCCAAGGTCAGGTGTCGCGCCGAGCGTATCCGGGAGGGGCCGCCGGGCGTCCCGGCGGGGCCGGGCGACGCCCCGGAGGCGGAGATCGCGGGCGCGGCCTCGGCCCTCCCCCACACCCCGCGGCAAGCACACCCCGCCCCAAGCACACCCTTCCGCGAGCCCCCCGGCACCGGCACCCGCCTGAACGCCGGGGTCTCCGAACACGCCCCGGAAGCGGCGCCACACCGACCGGGATCGCGAAAACACGTGGAGTGACAAGACGCTCCCCTGTTACCGTCGGCGAAATCCTCACCGGCCCGGCGGACGGGTCCTGACGGAAGCGGGCCGCCCATGTCCCCTGTCCCCTCCGAACACGCCCCCGAGACCGGGTCACGCCCACCCCCCGCCACGGGCCCCGCGGCCCCTCCTCCCGCGCCGCCCCCGCGCGAGCGGTTCCCGCTCCTCGCCCGAATGAGCGTGTTCACGCTGGTGGGCACCGCCGCCGACTTCGCCTTCGGGGCGGTCTTCGTCACCGTGATCATCGCGCGCGGCGCCGAACCATGGGCCGTGGGGCTCATCCTGGCCGGGGGCCACGTCATCGGCATGCTCATGGAGGCCCCCAGCGGCGCCCTCGGCGACCGCTACGGGCACCGCCGCCTCCTCACCCTGGGCCTCCTGGTGTGGGGAGCGGGCCTCGTGACCCTCGGTCTGGCGAACGGGCTCGTGTTCACCGTGGTGGGCGTGTGCCTGGGCAACGTCGGGGCTTCGCTGAAGTCCGGCACCCTCCACGCGATCCTGATCAACCGGGTCGGCTCGCACGACAGGAACGCGCGCGTCACGAGGATCGTCCGGGTCCACGCCGTCTCCACGCGCACGGGCTCCGTACTCGGCGCCGCCTCCGTGATGGTGGCCGGAACGTGGCTGTCGGCGGGAGCCCTGATCGCCGTCGGCGGCGCGCTCGTCCTCCTCCTGGGCGTGCTGGCCCCCACGTGCTTCCCGACCACTCCGGGCCAGCCGGACCGGCGGATCGGCGCCATCGTCCTGGAGTCCGTCGTGCTGGTCGCCTCCCGGCGCTTCCTCCCGCCCGTCGTACTGGCGCTCTCACTGATGGTCGCCACCATGCTGCTCGTGGTGTCCTGGCAACCGATGCTGCTGGCCGAGTACGGCGGCGGGGACGTCCGGCTGAACGGCCTGGTGCTCCTGCTCATGAGTGTGTCCCTGACCGCCGGGGCGGCCTGCGCGCGCTGGGTCCACCACGACCGCCCCCACGTGTGGGGCGGGCTCCTCTCCATGGGGATCGGACTCCCGCTGGTCCTGGCCGCCCACGGGGTCGTGCCGCTCGTGACGGGGCTGGTCGCCGCCGAGTTCCTCATCGGGCTCGGCGGGGTGCTGTCCGGCGCCTGGTGCCAGCTGATGTTCACGGACGCCAACCGCAACACCATGTTCTCGGCCGTGACGGTGGTGACGCTGCTCGGCAGCGCGTTCACCACCGGGTCGTTCGGGTGGTTGTGGGACCTGTGGGGCGTCCCCGCGGCCGTGTCCGTCCTGGCGGTGTTCGCCTTCGCGCTGGCGGCGACGGCGATGCTCCTCTCCCGGCTCCTTCCCGAGTCCACGGACTTCGCCTGGGCGGTACGGCACGGCGAGGGCGCGGACCGCCCCTGAACCGCGTCCTGTTAGCCTGCGCGCAGGTCACGCGGGGAGCCGGCCCCGCGCCGGGCCACCTCCGCTCTGGGAAGGCGAGAAGCATGAACCTGCCCGAACTCCTCGGTGCGCGCCCGATCCTCCAAGCGCCCATGGCCGGGGGCGCGACCACCCCGGCCCTGGTCCACGCGGTGGCCGTGGCGGGCGGGTTCGGCTCCCTGGCCGCCGGGTACCTGTCCGCTGCGGCGCTCTCCGAGCGGATCGACGAGGTCCGGGCCCTGGGGACCGATGTGTTCGGGGTGAACGTGTTCGTCCCCTCCGGGTCGCGCCCGCCGGACGCCGACCTCGACGACTACCGCGCGGAGCTGGCGGAGGAGGCCCTCCGGCACGGCGCCGAGATCGGCCCGGCCACCCACGACGACGATGACTGGGACGCCAAGATCGACCTCCTGGCCGAGTCCGCGGTCTCCGTCGTGAGCTTCACGTTCGGCTGCCCTCCCGCCCGGGTCCTCCACCGGCTGCGGGACGCGGGTGCGCTGACCGTCGTCACCGTCACCACCGTCGAGGAGGCCCGGACCGCCGTGGCGCGGGGCGCCGACGGGGTGTGCGCACAGGGCCTGGAGGCGGGCGGACACCGCGCCACCTTCGACCCCTCCCGCTCCGATGACCGGCCCCTGCTCGCGCTCGTGCCCGAGGTCGTCCGTGCCGTGGACGTGCCGGTGGTCGCCGCCGGTGGTGTCATGACCGCCCAGGACGTGGTCGCCGCCCTGGCGGCCGGCGCCTCCGCCGTCCAGTTGGGCACGGCCTTCCTCCGCTGCCCCGAGAGCGGCGCGCAACCCCCGCACAAGGCCGCGCTGGCCGACCCCGGCTTCGCCGCGACCTCGCTGACCCGCGCGTTCACCGGACGCCCCGCGCGAGGGCTCACCAACCGGTTCGTGCTGGAGCACCCGGACGCGCCCGCCGCCTACCCCGAGGTGCACCACATGACCAAGCCGCTGCGCGCGGCCGCGGCCCGAGCGGCCGACACCGGGGGCATGGCCCTGTGGGCGGGGACCGGGTTCCGTCAGGCCCGTGAGGTCCCCGCGGCCGACCTGGTCGCCGAACTCCGGGAGGCCGCCGTCCGTTCGGGCTCCCTCTAGGGCCGCGGCGACGCGGACCGGGGCGCCCCTCGAGGGTTCCCGCGCGGCCGGAGGAACCGGATTGTCGGCACCGGCTCCTAGGGTGGCGATCCCCCCGCGCCTACCCCCGGAGCACCATGACCGACACCCGACGGCGCCCCTCCCCCTGGCGGTTCAGCCGCGACCAACGAGCACTGGTCCTGGGGTCGCTGCTCAACTCCATGGCGTTCTTCGCCGCCCTCCCCTTCGCCGCGCTCTACCTCGCTGACCGCACGGAGCTGCCCGCCGCGGGGATCGGCGCCGTCGTGGGTGGCATCCCCCTGATCGCGGCATTCGGCGGCCTGCTCAGCGGCATGGTCGCCGACCGGCTCGGCGCGGTCCGGCTCATGCGCTGGGGCCTGCTGCTGAACGTGGCGGTGTACTCCGCCCTGGCCCTCGCCGACGCACCGGCCGCGATCGTCGCGCTCTTCCTGGCACTGGGCGTGGCACGCACGTTGGTCGAGCCGAGCATGAAGAAACTGCTGTCCCTGTCCGACACCGGTGACGGGCGGCTCTTCCGGGTCCGGTACATCACCCTGTGCATGGGCGCCATCGTCGGCCCCGCCGTGGGAGGCGTGCTGTTCCACACGGGTCCCACGGCGTTCTTCCTGGCTCCGGCGGCGTTCTTCGCCCTCTACCTCGCGGTGATGGTGGTGAGGGGCGGAGAGCTGGCCCGGCTGGAGACCTCGACCGGTGGCGGCGGCCGGGTTCCCTGGACCAGCGCCCTGCGGGACCGCCACCTGATGGCCGCGATCGGCGCGGGGGCCGTGGTCTTCCTGATCATGGCCCAGATGGACACGTCCATCCCGCTGCACATGAAGGGCTTCTACGGAGACGGCACGGAGTACCTGTTCGCCTCGTTGCTGGTGGTGAACGCCGCGCTGGCCCTGCTGGTACAACCCCCGGTGATCTGGCTGTCGGAGCGCCTCCCCCGCGGCCCGCTGGTGGCCCTGGGGTGCGTGTTCTTCGCGGTCGCCTTCGGCTGCGTGTGGCTGGGCACGACCCACGTCGCCCTGCTGTACGTGGCCATCGTGTTCTGGACCCTGGGCGAGGCGATCCTGCTGCCCCTGCCGGACATCGCCGTGCACTCCCTGGCCTCGGACGACCGCAAGGGGACCTACTTCGGCCTTTCCGAGCTGCGCTACCTGGGGTTCTTCGTCGGCCCGATCCTGGGCGGCGCCCTCCTGGACTCCTCCGCGCCCGTCTACTTCGCCTTCATGGCCGCCGCGGTCTTCCTCTGCCTGCCCCTGCTCCGAGGAGCGTCGCGGTGAGACCTACCAGTTGGTCACAATTGGATACGACCAGGCTGGCGCCCCTAGAGCACGTGACGCACGACACCTTAAGGTTCCGCCATGGGTGTATTGCGCAAGCGTGTCCTTCTACGTGTCCTTCTGGGGTTTTTGGCGGTTGTCGCGTCCCTCGCTCTGGTCGCGTCCCTGCTCGGGGTGTGGGCGGTCCGACGGTCGTTCCCGACGGTCTCCGGTGAGCTGACCCTCTCCGAACTCGGCTCCCCGGTCACCGTGTTGCGGGACGCGTACGGCGTGGCGCACGTCTACGCGGACGACGCCGAGGACCTGTTCGTCGCCCAGGGGTTCACCCACGCCCAGGACCGGTTCTGGGAGATGGACTTCCGCAGGCACGTCACGGCGGGCCGCACCGCCGAGCTGTTCGGGCCCGGCCAGGTGGAGACCGACGTCTACCTGCGCACGATGGGCTGGCGAAGGGTCGCCGAGCAGGAGTACGACCTCCTGGAGGAGGACACCCGGCGCTACCTGGACGCCTACGCGGCCGGGGTGAACGCCTGGATCGACGACAACCAGGGGCTCTCCGCCAGTCTGGAGTACGGGCTGCTCGGGATCACCGCCGACGACTACACCGTCGAGCCCTGGACCCCCACGGACAGCCTCGCCTGGCTCAAGGCCATGGCCTGGGACCTGGGCGGCAACCTCCAGGCGGAGTCCGAGCGGGCCCAGCTGCTCGCCCAGGGCCTCGCCGAGGACATGGTCGAGGAGCTCTACCCCGCCTACCCGACGGACCGGCACGCGCCCATCACCGACACCGGCGAACTCGCCGACGCGGACACCGAGGCCGACCTCGGTCGCGCCCCCGACCTGCCGGAGGAGGCCCTGGCCGCTCTGGAGGGGATGTCCGACGTCCGAGAGGCCATCCCCGACCTGCTCGGCCCCTCCACCAGCCCCGACCTGGGCTCCAACTCATGGGTGGTGTCCGGTGAGCACACCGAGACGGGTGCGCCGCTGCTCACCAACGACCCCCACCTGGGCGCGTCCATGCCGTCCACCTGGTACCAGATGGGGCTGCACTGCACCGAGCTCTCCGAGGCCTGCCCCTTCGACGTGAGCGGGTTCAGCTTCTCCGGCCTACCGGGCGTGGTGATCGGCCAGAACGAGTCCATCGCCTGGGGCTTCACCAACCTCAACCCGGACGTCATGGACCTCTACCTGGAGCAGGTGGAGGGCGACGAGTACGTGGTGGACGGCGAGCGGCGCCCGCTCGACGTCATCGAGGAGACCATCGCGGTCTCCGGCGGCGACGACCTCGAACTCACCATCCGCTCCACGCACCGCGGCCCGATCCTGTCGACGACCGCCGCCGGTTCCCACCTGCGGGAGGTCGGCGAGAACCCCCGCGAGGGCGACGACGCCCCGTACCAGGTGTCCCTGCGCTGGACCGCGCTCCAGCCCGGCACCACCGCCGACGCCGTGTTCTCCCTCAATCGGGCCCGCGACTGGGACGGCTTCCGCGAGGCCGCCAGCAAGTTCGACGTCCCCTCGCAGAACCTCGTCTACGCGGACGGAGACGGCAACATCGGCTACCAGGCGCCCGGTCTGGTCCCCGTCCGCGGCAAGGGCGACGGCCGCTGGCCCGCGCCCGGGTGGGACTCCGACTACGACTGGGAGGACTACGTCCCCTTCGACGAGCTCCCCAGCGTTTTCAACCCCTCCTCGGGGGTGATCGTGACCGCCAACCAGGCCGTGGTGGACGAGGACTACGAGCACTTCCTCACCGCTGACTGGGACTACGGGTACCGGAGCCAGCGCATCAACGACCTGCTCGACGAGGCCATCGCCGAAGGCCCGGTGGGGGTGGACGACATGGAGCGGGTGCTGATGGACTCCCAGCACGGCGCCGCCCTGGAGACCACCCCGTACCTGCTGGACGTGGAGGTCGGCGGGGTGACCGCCGAGGCGCAGGGCCTGCTCGCGGACTGGGACCACCGCAACGAACCCGACTCCGCCGGTGCGGCGTTCTACAACGCCACCTGGCGCCACCTGCTGCCGCTGCTCTTCGACGAGCTCGGCCCGGTCGACATGAACAGCAACTCGCGCGGGATGTACGTGGTCACCCGGCTCCTGGAGGACCCCGACTCCGTGTGGTGGGAGGGTACGCGGGTCAACGGCCGCGACGAGGTGCTGGCCGCCGCGATGGAGGCCGCCGCGATGGAGCTCACCGAGCTGCTCGGAGACACCCCGGCCGACTGGCGCTGGGGCGACCTGCACACCCTGACGGCCACGCACGACTCGTTCGGCACCTCCGGCATCGGGCCGGTGGAGTGGCTGTTCAACCGGGGACCGGTGGAGAGCTCGGGCGGGTCGAGCATCGTGAACGCGACCGGGTGGAACGCGGCCGAGGGCTACGGGATCACGGCGGTTCCGTCGATGCGGATGGTCGTGGACCTGGCCGACCGCGACGCCTCGACCTGGATTCACCTGACCGGCAACTCCGGCCACGCCTTCCACCCGAACTACGACGACCAGCTGGAACTGTGGGCCGAGGGCGCCACCCTTCCCTGGGCGGTCTCGGAGGAGGCGGTCCGGGAGGCCAGCACGGAAGAGCTCACCCTCGTTCCGTAGGCACCGGCCGTCACGGCCCCGAGGACTCCGCGTCCCCGGGGCCGTTCGCGTCGGTCAGAGCGGGAAGGACGTCGCGGTCATCTCCTCGGACAGGTCCCACAGGCGCCGGGCGGCGTCGGCGTCGCGCGCGGCGGCGCTGCGGCCGGAGGGCCCGGGCGCCCCGTTCACGAGCAGTCCGGTGGGCCCGGCGAAGAACGCTCCGGGGACGTCCTGCGTGGCGGCGTAGACCGTGGGCAGGGCGCCTGCGGACGCGCTCTGGGCGAGGATTCTGTTGCCGATCCGCAGCAACCCGTCGTGCAGGTGGTTCCCGCTGCGGCTCTGGAGGTTGGTGGCGGCGTAGCCGGGGTGCGCGGCGGTGGCCAGCACCGGGGAGCCGACCTCGTCGAGTCGCCGCTGGAGCTCCAGGGTGAACAGGAGGTTGGCCAGCTTGGACTGCCCGTAGGCCCGGTAGGGCGTGTAGCGGCCCTCCAGGTTCGGGTTGTCGAAGTCGATGCCGCTGACCGCTCGGTGCAGCCCGGAGGAGACGGTCACCACGCGCCCGGTGACGTGTTCCAGGAGGAGGTTGGTGAGGGCGAAGTGCCCCAGGTGGTTGACGCCGAACTGGGTCTCGAAGCCGTCCGCTGTCCTGGATTCGGGGACGGCCATGAGCCCGGCGTTGTTAACCAGCAGGGCGAGGTCGCCCTTCCAGGCGTCGGCGAACCCGCGCACCGACGCCAGGTCGGCCAGGTCGAGCGGACGGACCTCGGTCTCACCGAAGATGTGGGCCGCGGCCCGCTCTCCCTTGTCGGTGTCGCGCACGGCCAGCACCACACGGGCCCCGCGACCGGCCAGGACCTTGGCGGTCTCCAGGCCGAGTCCGCTGTTGGCTCCGGTGACGACGGCGGTGCTTCCGGTCAGGTCGGGCAGGTGCACGCTGGTTCCACTCATGCTCACAACGTAGGCACCCCACTCGAAGTTGTCAATGACAACAATGATGTCGGTGCAAACATCGGACTATGCTGGTGACATGTCCGACCGCCCCTACCACCACGGCGACCTCCGCTCCACCCTGTTGGCCAGCGCCGAACGCACCCTCGCCGAACGCGGCCCGCAGGCCCTGTCACTACGCGAACTCGCACGTGAGGCGGGTGTCAGCCACGCGGCGCCCGGCCGCCACTTCAAGGACAAGCGGGCCCTGCTCGACGCCCTCGCCCTCCACGGGTTCCAGCGGCTCCAGGCCGCCCTGGAAGAGGCCAGACGCCAGCAGGACCAGGCCGGTGCCGACACCGGCGCCTACCTCCTGGGCCTGGCCCGCGCCTATGTCGGCTTCGCCCTGGCCAGCCCCGCCCTGTTGGACCTGATGTACGCGCGCAAACACGACGACGACGCCCCCGAGCAGCTCGCCGAGGCGGTCGGCGCCATGCTCGCCACCGTCCTGGACACCATCGCCGAGGGGCAGCGGGCCGGGGAGATCGCCGAGGGGGACCCCACGGCGATCGCCTTCACCGTGGCGTCCACCCTGCACGGCTTCGCCTCGTTCTCGGCGGGTGCCAGCATCGAGGACGTCGACGAGGGGCTGGGCGACGTCGTCCGCCTGCTGCTGACGGGTCTGGGCCCCCGCTGAACCGGGGCCCCGTTCAGTCCCCGTACTCGTCGCGCAGGCGCCACCAGGCGTACGGCGACTCCTGCGGAACGCCCTCGGGGCTGTCCTCCCAGGTCTCCTGACGGCCCAGCGGGGTGAGGTCGAGCAGGCTCCAGTTCGTCCCGAGCTTCTCCACGCCCCGGCCCCGGGTGAAGTAGGTGCGGTACACGGAGGTGTCGTCACGGATGAACACGCTCAGCCCGAAGCTGTCGTTGTCGTCGACGGTCACCCCCATCTCCTCGTTGAAGCCGTCGCCGAAGGACGAGTACCACGGCACCGTCCATCCCCGCTGCTCGCGAACGGCCGCGATCTCCGGGTAGGGCGCCCTGGACACGACGGCGAGCGTGGTGTCCCTGGCGTTCAGGTGCGCCGGGTCTCCGAGGTTGTCCACGAACATGGAGCACCCGGAGCACGGGCGCTTGGAGCCGGGCGCGAACATGAAGTGGTAGGCGATGAGCTGGCGGCGCCCCTCGAAGAGGTCCACCAGAGAGAACCTGCCGCCCTCGCCCGTGAAGCCGTGCTCCGCGTCGATCCGGACCCCGGGCTGCCTCCTGCGTTCGGCGGCCAACCGGTCCTGGGCCCGGGTCAGCTCCTTCTCCTTGGCCATCAGTTCTTCGTGCGCCTTGTTCCACTCGGCCGGCGTGACGGCTTCGGGCATCCGCATGTTTCCTCCGTCGGGGGGTGGTGCGGCGGGCCACCGGTGTGGGACCCGCCCGTTCCACCCTCGTACCCGCCCACGACATTCCGTCTCCACCGCGTCGCCGAAACCTCGCGTGGCGTGACGCGGAAGGACGTGGACATGGCGCGGGGCGCCGAGGGCGCGGGGCGCGGGGACGCGCGAAGGCCCGCCGGGATCTCCCGGCGGGCCTTCGGTAGGTGTGAGGGGTCGGTGCGGCGGTCGCCTCACGGCGGGTGGCACAACAGGGCTCCCGACCACCACTGGGGTGCGGTATTCCCTGAAGGCTGTTTTTGAGCCCGGGGGACACTTAGACCGCACCGACCCGAACCGTGTAACGAGCTCACCCCTGGGGCTATTCCGCGAGGAGGGACACGAGTCCGGGAAATCTCCGGCCACACCCGGCCGGGCGCCCGACACGTCCGGAGAACACCCGTTTCCGCACCGGCGCGTGTGCGGTCACGCGTCGGATGCCCCACCGGACCGGTCGCCCGCGAGAGGGGGCCGGACGAAGGGGTCCGCGGGCGGGTCGTGGGGGATCTCCTCGTCGAGCAGCCACACCCAACCCGGCCGCCACTCGGGGGCCCTCAGGGCCATCTCCCTCTGGAGGGGCCCGATCCCCGGCCTGGACAGGAACCCGGTGCCGCGCCACCAGTCCGGGTGGTGGTCGTAGGCTCGCTCCACAGTGACCCCCTCGGGATCGGCGTGGGCCCTCAGGAAGAACCAGGAACCGCGCTCCGGGTGGTGGTCGTGCTGGTGCATCCCGAAGACGTCCAGACCGGTCATCCCCGGATCGTCCACCCGTCTCCCCGCTCCGTCGTACAGGTAGCTGCTGCTCACCTGGCCCGCGCACAGGGCGGTGTAGGTCAGCGTCCCGCCGAACCTGGCGGCGGTGTCGCGGAGCCAGGACCTGAGGTCGCGCTCCGATTCGCTCTCGGGGGGCTCGGGCCGCGCGAACTCGGGCGCGGTGCGGGCCACCGCGGTGACCATGTCCTCCCAGGCGTCGTAACTGATGGTCCAGGGGCCACGACGTGTGTCCGGACGCCCCGTTCCGGCGGGCACCTCGGGTGGGACCCGGTCCCCGGTGAGGAGTCCGGCACGCCCCAGGACCTCAAGGAGGGCCGTGCTGTCGAGCGCGCCGTTCAGGGGGGCGAGTGCCTCCCGGACACTCTCCGGACGGACCCGGCCAGCGATCACCGCCCCGGCCAGTGTCCGGATCACCGAACCGATCGTCTCCAGCTCCGGGAGCCCGTCCGGGTAGTCCGGGTCGTGTAGGGCGGTGTCCACCAGATCGCCGAGTCGGTACACCAGCTCGTCCACTGACGAGCACCGGGCCAGCTGCTCGTCGAGGCCGTCCTCGTCGACCCAGCTCGGGTAGGCGATCCTGCCCCACGTCTGGTCCCACCAGTACGCGAACCCTGGAGCGTCCACCTCCTCGGTCCGCTCCACCCACTCCCACGGCAGCCATCCCGGGGCGTCGGCGAACAGGTCGACGGGAAGCTCGTCGGACCTGAAGGTGGAGCCGTCGCGGTCCCAACCGAGTAGCAGGAAGCGGCCGCCCGCGACCCTGGTCATGCGCCACCAGCTACCACCGCCGTCCTCCAGGTGCAGTCCGTCGTCGTCGAGGCGGTGGTTCTCCGGCCAGAAGGAACCGAGACCGGAGCAGACGGCACAGGTCAGGGCGGCCAGTGCCCAGATCCGCGCGGGGTCGGGCAGGTCTTCGGGGCGGCCCGGGTGGTGGAAGGGCACGAGTCTCCTGAATGCTGGGGGGTGGACCGGCGGGAGGGGGAGCCCCCTCAGACGCCGCTGACGGACAGTTTTACCGCGAAGCCGAGGAACAGCGCGCCCGCCGCCGACGTGGCGCCCGCGGTGAGGCGCCTGCGGCGCCCGAAGGCCGCCGCCAGCCGGGTCCCGCTGAAGATGAGCACCGAGAGGTAGAGCAGGCTGACGGCCTGGAGCAGCAATCCCAGGACCAGGAAGGACAGCGCCGGGTAGGCGTAGGCGGGGTCGACGAACTGCACGAAGAAGGAGATCAGGAAGAGGATCACCTTGGGGTTGAACAGCGACACCACGAGGGCGCGGCGGAAGGGCCGCTCCCCCGGCGTCGTCTTGTCTCCCACGGCTCCGGCGTCGGCGTCCGCCGCCCGCTGCTCCTCGGCGCGCTGGTGCCGGGAGGTCCACAGGGCGTGCGCGGAGCGCAGCATCCCGATCGCCATCCAGATCAGGTAGGCGGCGCCGGCGTACTTGACCACGGAGAACAGCAGCGGGTTGGCCCGCAACAGGGAGGCCGCCCCCGCCGCGGCCAGCAGCATCAGCAGGGCGTCGCCGGTGAACACCCCCGCGGCGGCCCGGTACCCGGTGCGGGTGCCGCTGCGGGCGGCGACGGAGAGGACGTAGAGGGAGTTGGGCCCCGGCAGGAGCACGATCAGGACGAGTCCCGCCAGGTAGGTCGGCAGGTCGGTAATACCGAGCATGGCCGTAGTGTGTCACCCCGTGCCCGGGCGGCGACGCCTCGGGCGCCGTTTGCGGACACGTCCGGGCCAGGCGTCCCAGCGGCCCGGGCGGGGCCGTGACCGTCCCGGTCGGAGCGCGGGCGGGCCCGGCGCTCCGGGACGGGCTCAGTGCTCGGGGACCGGCGGTTCGTCGAGGGTGACCAGGTCCAGGAACTGTCGCGCTTCGGAGAGGGCGTCGGCCAGTTCCGTCTGCCCGGTTTCGGACACCTCGAAGAACGCCTGCTCCATCCATCCCCGGGTGGTGGCCAACCAGGCCACGACCCGGGGGTCGCGGCGCTCGGGCCTGGTGTGCGTGACCTCGCCCACCAGCGCGACCAACCCCCACAGTGCCTGCGGGGTGTCCCGCCCCCACCACGCCTCCAGGTACGGGCCGAGGTCGTCCCCGGCCTCCGCGAGGGTGCCCCAAGGCGTGTGGCCGAGATCCCCCTCGGTGAGGCCGTGCTCCCACCAGACGGACAGGCACGCCCGCAGTGAGTCGGCCTCGTCCTCGGGCCAGTCGGTCCACCCGGCCCGGCGCAGTGTGGCGAAGAGTCCGTGGAGGTCGCCGTCCCCTCGGAGGGAGAGTTCCAGGAGCCGGGGCAGGAAGTGGCGCAGGTCGTCCACGTCGCCCCAGGTGTTGAGGACCTTGTGGGAGAACCGGCGCAGTCGGTCGGCGTCCAGCTCGCGCAGCGGGACTCCGAGCAGGTCATGGTGGTCGTTCTCGGTGACGCAGTGCTGACACCCCTCGACCCGCGCGGGTCGTGGGTAGCGCGCGAACACCCGGTACACGTCCTCGATCTCGCTCTGCACGTCCCCAGGATGGACCAAGGGCGCCGCGTGCCGCTACGGGTGCGCGGGGTCGTGTCGCGCCCGCCTCGGCGGCCCCCGCGAGGGCGCGTGTCCGCGCCGAGGGCCCGCCGCGTTCGTCCGCTTCCCGGGACGCCCTGGTCAGCCGACGCACTCGCAGTGCGGGAGGACCACGTTCAGGACGGTCGCCACGGCGGTGAGCGCCAACGGCAGGAGCACCGCCAGCGCGGCGACCGCGTAGGCGCCCCGCCCGGCGGTGGGCGGCGGGGCGGGGCGGACCTGACGGCGCACCCGGCGCACCGGGCAGGCCCCGGTCACCGCCAACGCCGCGTCCGGGCCCCGCTCGCCCGCCCCGGCCATGATCCCCAGGGCGTGTGCGAGGGCGCCGGGCCCCTCCTGACGCGCCGCGTGGTCGTCGGCCACCCATTCCACGAGCTCGGGAACCTCCCGTGCGGCCGCTCTGAGCAGGGGGACTCCGGGGAAGGCCGTGTCGAGCAGCCGCGTCCAGGTGACCAGGAGGTGGCGGCGTCCGCGCAGGTGGGCCCGTTCGTGGGCGAGTACGGCGCGGAGTTCGGGGCCGGTCAGCCGGTCCAGCGCGCCCCGGGTGACCACGATCCCGAACCGGCGGCCGGGCACGCAGTAGGCGGCCGGCGCGGGGCGCTCCACCAGCCAGACCCGGTCGAGGTGCAGGGTTCGGCGGTGCGCCTGGACGGCGAGCGCCCGCCCGTGCTCACGGGTCCACGTACGGCGCCGCCGTGCGCGGCGCGCCGCCGTCCACGAGAGCCGGGCCAGTCCGAGGACCCCGAGGAGTCCGGCGACCGCCACCCCTCCCTGGGCCCCGTTCTGCTGGACCGCCTGGAACAGGTCGACGCAGGCGGCGACGACGGCCTTCACTCCGGGCCCCATGACCCGTGTCGCCAGGGTCGCGAGCAGGAGCGCGCAGGCCAGCGGCCACACGACCGTGGTGAGGGTCCACAACGCGAGCGCCGCCCGGGCACTGGCGCCCGTCCCCTCCTGGAACGCGCGCAGCGCCCTGGGCCCCGCCGTGCTCCACAGCACGACGGCGGCCAGGGCGCCCACCGACCAGGTCACGGGCGCTCGTGTCGGGGGATGTCGGCGAGCAGGTCGCGGAGCAGGTCGAGGTCGCTCGGGGCCATCCGGTCGACGAAGCGCAGCAGGGCCCCCTGGGAGTCGCCGCTGTCGTCGAGGGCGCCGTGCATCCGGTCGGCCGCGTACGTGGCCCGGTCGCGCAGCGCGCGGTAGAACCACAGGCGACCGGTGCGTTCCCGGTCGACCCAGTCCTTGCGTCGCAGGTTCTCCAGGACGGTGGAGATGGTGGTGTAGGCGGGTTTGCGGTCGGCCAGCCCCTCGACGACCTCGCGCACGCTCAGCGGGCGTCCGGCGGCCCACAGGACCCCCATCACCGCGGACTCCAGTGACCCGAGCCCCGGAACCGTGTTACTCATGGCCCGCCGTTCCTCATGCGCTTCTCCGTCCCAGGATAGGCAGCCCCGCGCGTCGGAGGCCGGATCGGTGGCGGGCCCCCGCTCGGGAGACCGAGCGCAGCGGTCTTCGGAGACCGTGCGGTGCCGTCCTCGGGGGCCGCGCCCGCCCGGGGGTGTCACTGCGCACGCCCCGCCGCCCCTCCGCTGGCCGGGGAGTCCCCCTCCGGTTCGGGCTCCGCGTGTTCGGACCCCTCGCGTTCGGACCCCACCGGTTCGGGCCCCTCGCGTTCGGACCCCTCCGATTCGGGGGCCTCTCCTGCGGGACCCTCGTCCTCGGCACGGTTCCGGCGGCGTGAGAGCACGGCGGCGCCCACCGCGAGCGCGGCCACCACGGCCAGCGCCACCAGGGCGACCAGGTCGGTACCGGTGCCCAACCGGACGAACACGTCCTGCGCGCGGTCGGCGGTCTCGGCCATCCAGGACGATCCGGGCAGCCCGGTCATCGAGGCCGTGCCGTCGAAGGCCACGAACAGCGCGCCGATGGCTACGAACAACCCGCCGGACAGCAGGGCCGTGGTGTGCGTGCGCAGCGGTCCCAGGGTCACGGTCCGCCCCCGCAACCAACGGCGCCCGCCCAGGTCGAAGTGGTCCCAGAGCAGGGCCAGGAAGAACATCGGCAGCACCATGCCCAGCGCGTAGGCCGCCATCAGGAGCGTCCCGCGCCCGGGTGTGCCGGTCGCCGCCACCGTGAGCACCGCGCCGAGGATGGGCCCGGAGCAGAACCCGGCGAGGCCGTAGACGGCGCCCAGACCCAGGACCGACAGGTTGCCCTGGCCCCCGGCGAACCTGCTCTGCGCGCGGGCCATGACCCCCCAGGTGAAACCGAGGCCGAGGATCTGCGCGATCCCGAAGGCGATGATCACTCCGCCCGCCACCGTGATGAGCAGGTCGCGGTGCCCGTAGAAGAGCACGCTGACCATCGCCGATCCGGCTCCGAGGGGGACCAGGGTGAGGCAGAGCCCGGCGTAGAACACCACGGTGCGCAGGAGCAGCTGGCCGGTGTCGCGGAACGCGTAGGCGAAGAACGACGGCAGGAGCAGGGCGCTGCACGGGCTGAGCAGGGCCAGCAGGCCGCCGAGGACCGCGGCGACGTACCCGATGTCCACGGCGGTCACTCCCCGGCCGCGGCGAGCGCGGTGTCCACGCTCCGGACGAACACGTCGAGGGGCTGCGCGCCCATGACCGGGTCTCCGTTGATGACGAACGCGGGCGTGGCGCTCACCCCGATCTGCTGCCCCTCCACGAAGTCGTGGCTGACGGCGAGACCGGCCTGTTCGGCGTCGGCGTCCTCCCGGAACCGGTCGGCGTCGAGGCCGAGTTCCTCGACGATGTCGTCGAGGAGCGCGTCCGGGTCGTCACTGGACTTGAGTTCCTCCTGCTGGGCGAACACGGCCTCCTGGTACTCCCAGAAGGCACCCTGCTCACCCGCGGCGACCGCGCCGAGGGAGAGGGTGCGGGACAGGTCGCCCAGGTAGGGGAACTCGCGCCACTCGATCCGCAGGTCACCGGACTCCACGTAGCGCTCGACGAGTTCGGGCTGGGTCTCCTGGGCCCAGGAGGCGCAGTAGGGGCAGGCGAAGTCGGAGTAGGCGACCAGGACCACGGGCGCGTCCTCGCTGCCGAGGGACATGGGGTCGTCGGCCTGTCGGCGGGCCAGTGTCTGTCCCCACGCGCGCTGGTCTGCGTCGATGTGGTCGACCACCGAGGCCTCGTCGGGGGCTGCCGCCTCCTGTTCGCCTCCTTCGAGGCGCAGGCCCACGACCACGGCGACGACCAGGGCGGCCACGACCGCGCCGCCGATCAGGAGCGGTGACAGCCCGCCGCGCCCGCGCGCGCCGACGCCCTTGGCCCCGGCCCCCTTGCGGCCCCCGTCCCGTGGCTTCACAGCGTCCTTCGGCATACCGACCCCCATTTTCTATGCTGGATAGAGACTACTCTATGCTCCATAGAAACAAGGTGGGACGCACCGGCGCGGACGAGCCCGGGGCCCACTCTCCCGGAAGGACGGAACATGCGCGACTGGGGCCCGCGCCAGTGGGCGACCGCGGCGGCGGGGACCGCGCTGACACTGGTGATCCTCGGACTGCCCGCGGTACTGATCCCCAACGGGATCTTCGCCCGGGAGATCGAACCCGCGTGGTGGTCGCACCCCGTCTGGGTGGCCGCGGCCGTGCTGTCCGGACTGCTCATGGGCGCCTACACCCGGCCCGCGACCGGGGGATCGGAGGGCCAGGGCGGCAAGCGGGGCCTCGGCGGCGGACTCCTCGCCTGGTTCGCGATCGGGTGCCCGGTGTGCAACAAGCTCGTCCTGCTGGCGCTGGGCACCAGCGGCGCCATGGCCTGGTTCGCCCCGATCCAACCCCTGCTCGCCGCCGCCGGACTCGCGCTGCTGGCCGTCGCCCTGCGGGCCCGGCTCCGGGCGAACGCCTCCTGCCCCCTCCCGGGCACCGCCACGTCGTCACGCCCGGATTCGGTTAGCCGGGGCCGCTAGCGGAAAGAGTGGGAGGACACCCCCACGCAACCGGAGCGAGGCCGCCCAGGCGGAGAGGTAGGAAGGACCATGACCGGTAACAGAGGAGTCGTGTACCAGGGCCCCGGCAGGGTCGAGGTCGAGGACATCGCGTATCCGGACTTCGTGCTGCGCGACGGCCCCGGAGTCAACCCGGCGAACGTGGGACGCGAGGTCCCGCACGGGGTGATCGTGAAGGTCGTCGCCACCAACATCTGCGGCAGCGACCAGCACATGGTCCGGGGTCGCACCACCGCGCCCCAAGGGCTGGTCCTGGGCCACGAGATCACCGGTGAGGTGGTCGAACGGGGCCCCGACGTCGAGTTCGTCCAGGTGGGCGACCTCGTCTCGGTCCCGTTCAACATCGCCTGCGGGCGCTGTGTGAACTGCAAGTCCCGGCACACGGAGATCTGCCTCAACGTCAACCCGGACCGGCCGGGCTCGGCCTACGGGTACGTGGACATGGGCGGCTGGGTCGGCGGGCAGGCACAGTACGCGCTGGTGCCCTACGCCGACTGGAACCTGCTGAGGTTCCCCGACCGCGACCAGGCCCTGGAGAAGATCCTGGACCTCACGATGCTCTCGGACATCTTCCCGACGGGCTACCACGGGTGCGTCAGCGCCGGAGTGGGCGTGGGGTCGTCGGTCTACGTGGCCGGTGCCGGACCCGTGGGGCTCGCGGCGGCCGCCTCGGCCCAGCTGCTCGGCGCCGCGGTGGTGATCGTCGGCGACCTCAACGAGGAACGGCTCGCCCAGGCGCGCGGGTTCGGCTGCGAGACGGTCAACGTCGCCGCGGGCGACCCCGGCGACCAGATCGAACAGCTGCTCGGCGCGCCCGTCGTCGACTGCGCGGTCGACGCCGTCGGGTTCGAGGCGCACGGGACCGGCGACGACGCCGTCAAGGAGGCGCCCGCGAGCGTCCTGAACACGGCGATGGACGTCACCAAGGCGGGCGGGGCCATCGGTATCCCCGGCCTGTACGTGACCGGCGACCCCGGCGCCTCGGACGAGGCGGCCAAGGTGGGTTCGCTGTCGATCCGCTTCGGGCTGGGCTGGTCGAAGTCGCACGCCTTCTTCACCGGCCAGTGCCCGGTGATGAAGTACCACCGCGAGCTGATGGCGGCGATCCTGAACGACCGCGTGCGGATCGCCGACGCGGTCAACGCCGTGGCCATCCCGCTGGAGGACGCTCCCGAGGGCTACCAGTCCTTCGACCAGGGTGCGGCGAGCAAGTACGTGCTCGACCCGAACGGCTACCTGGGCACCTGAGCGCGTGCCTCGGGGCGGCGGTCGGCGGCTCCGCCGCCCCGGGGCCGCCGCCTCCGCGCGCCTGCTCCGGGTCCCGGGCCACCAGGCCCCGAGACACGAGCCGAGGAGGGCGGAGGGCGGGCTACCCCCCGGAGATGCGCCGGGACACGTAGAGCACCGCCCCGGCGGCGAGGGCCGCGATGCCCATGGAGGCCACGAGGGAGGCCAGACCGAGGATCACCCCCTCCAGGGCGACCCAGGACTCCAGGAAGTCCCGGGTGGCGGTCCGCGAAAGCACGAACACACCCATGAAGACGACGAACGCGATGATCGGGGAGAACTTTTCCACTCGTTCATTATGCGAGGTGCGGGCCGGTCCGCACATCCGGGAGGCACGAGCCCCGAACGTTCGCGTTCGACCGAATGGTGAACGTATCCGCAGGTCGACCGGGTTCGTCCGTCCTTGCGAGCGGGTACCACCCGACTGTGACCGGCCTGGGGGAGGCCGGTCCCGGAGCACGGAGGAGAGCGGATGCGCGCCACCATCGGAGACCAGTTGCACACGCACGGCGTCACCAGTTCCAAGGGCGAGCACGAGGCCGAGATCATCGACGTCCTCGGGGCCGATGACGGCCCGCCCTACCTGGTCCGCTTCGCGGACGGTGAGGAGCGGGTGGTCTACCCGGGCCCACGGACGGTCGTGCGCCCCCGCACGCCGAGCGACTGACCGGCGGGGCCCCGGCCCGGTTCCGACCGCACGGGCCGGGGCCCCGGGGTGCCCACACCGTCGATCGGGGCGGGACCATGTCCCGGGCCCTGGGGAGCGAGGTTCCCGACTCCCGGGCCGTCCGCCCCACCGCCTCCCCGGCCATCGCTCCGGGTGACGCCCACGTCACGCCAGCGGGACGCCCGCGCGGCCGCCGACGCGCGCCAGTACGGCCCGAAAGCGACCCCGCGCCCCCGAGCGGAGCCGCGCCGACACGCCCCCGTGCGCACCGGACACACCCCCGGACGGCCGTTCTCCTTTTTCACCGACCGCACTTTTCCACCCCTTCCACAGATCCTCCCCTAACCCGCCGCACACCCGTTCACCGCTTCACCTGCGAGAACGAATACTCCCCCCCAGACAAAGGCGACGTGACCTGGATCACACTGCGCGATCCCTATTGACTCCCGAAGACCGCCGGTGGAAAAGTCACCCCCAGCAAACAACGAAAGGAGGAAACATGAAGACCAAGCGCATCCTCACCGACGTCGTCGGCTAGTCAGTGCATTAACGGGGAGTGGAGTTTCCGGTCCGGAAACTCCACTCCCGATCACTTGGAAACAGGGAACACCCGCACTGATCCATTCATGAGACGGTTGGAGCCATTGTGAAGGTCGCCGTAGTGGGAGTCGGCGCGATCGGGTCCCGGCACACCGCCTACCTCCGCGGAGCCGGCCACCGGGTCGTCACCGTGGACCCCGAACGCCCCGCGGACTTCTCCCACGTCGACGGGCTCACCACCGTCTCCGACGTCGACGCCTGGATCGTCTCCACCCCGACCGACGCCCACCTGAGCGTCGTGGACGAGATCCTGGTACGCGCCCCGGCCGCCCGGGTCCTGCTGGAGAAGCCCGCCTGCGAACCCCGTGACCTCCCGCGTCTGGAACGGTACGCCCTGAACCACCGGGACGCGCGCATCGTCGTCAACGACGTGTACGACCACAGCGTCGCGGTCCGCCAGTTCGCGCGTCTCGTGCGTGACGTAGGCGCGTCCGACCCCGTCAGTAAGATCACGGTCGAATTCACCAAGAACAGGGACCTCGACGCCGACCGGGGGCGTTTCGTCGACTCCTCCTATGGAGAGGTCGGATACGAGTGGTTCCACATGCTGGCCATCGTCAGGTCCCTCGTCCCACGCGACCAGTATCGGCGTTATCTCGCGCGAAGACCTCAGGTCGTCACCGACGAAATGCGGACCCGAACGCGGACGGGCGATATTCCGGAGATCGAACTCTACGCGTCCACCAAAGGTGAAGTGGCATTTCCCGAAACCGCGTCCTTCGCTTTCACGGAGGCTTCCACCAGGGAACAGATCAACAGTGGAGCCATTCCGTACGGATCTGATCTCAGATACCGGTTCGTCAATGTGGAAACACACTCCGGAACCGCGCTCACCCTGGTCTTCGAACCGCACTTCGGGGCGGGGCACGACTACAAGAACGAACACGCCATCCACGTGCGCGGAGCCGAGGTTCCGCACTCGCTGACCATCTCCGGAAACCAGCTTCACCACGCGCTGTCGATCCAACTGCGCGAGCTGGTCGGCGGCGGGCGGGGGACCTCCCGGCTCCGTCTCGCCGAGCACCGGCACATGAGCATGCTCACGGACGCCGTGTTCGCGGACCGCCTCTGCGGACCACGGCCGCCGACGAACCTCCTGGACCTGCGGGGAGTCTCCCATGTATGAGAAGTACTTCGTCGGACCCGAGCGCCGCGAGCGCCGGAGCGTGGAGGAGGTCCTCGACCTCTTCCCGAAGCTCGCCTTCGACGCCGAACGCGCGGACGAGGACCGTGAGCACACTCCCCACCTGCTGGAACGGCTCTCCCTCTTCGCCGCCTACGTGGAGGGGCACACACCGGAGCCGTTCGTCTGGGACCGCCGGGCGAGCGAGGTGGTCGCCCCGCACCCGGTGTACCGGGACGAGGCCTACCGGCGCGGCGACCTCCGGGACCTGCCGACCCTGGACCGGGCCCGGCTGCGCCGGACCCAGCGCCCGTTCGACCCCGAGGCCGCGGGGGCGACGAGCGTGTACGAGAACCGGACGTCGGGGACCTCCGGGGCGCCTCTGACCATCTACTACAGCCCCGAACACATGGCGCGGTCGCTGCACCTGAGCCTGCCCATGGCCGCCGTACGGGCGGGCATCCGCGGGCTCGGCGCACGACCGGTGTTCTCCGTCCTCGTCACGGACAACCCCGCGCTCCCCCACGGCGCCCTGCTGCCCACCCCGTGGGAGCTGTCCGGGCACCGTCTCATCTGGCACGTGGACACCGCCGACCCCGCGTCCGTCGACGATCTCGACACCATGCTGCGCCTGCTCACCCCCGAGGTCATCTCCTCGAAGCCGAACCTCTTCCGCATCCTGCTGGAGCACTGGGAGCGCGCGGGCGTCCCCGCGGCTCCGGGCCCGCTCTTCCTCGCCTCGGGCGGCGCCATGTTGCCCGACCGCACCAGGGAGCGACTGAGGGCGGTTTTCTCCTGCCCGGTCCTGAGCGTGTACTCGACCGGTGAGGCCAGCTACCTGGGATCGGAGTGCGCTCTGGGCACCATGCACCTCAACGAGGCGCTCCACGAGCACTTCGAGTCGGTCCCCCTGGAGGACCCCGCCACCGGCGAGGAGGGCCTGGGCGAGCTCGCCCTCACGTCCCTGGGCAACACCTACATGCCGCTCGTGCGCTACAGGGTCGGCGACACCGTACGGCTCTCCAGAGACACGTGCGCATGCGGGGCGCCCGGCCCCGTGCTCGACGAGCTGCGCGGCAGGACCACCCTCGTCTTCGACCTGGGCGACGGTCACATGCTCTCGCCGACGCGCTACATGGACCTGTTCAAGAACCATTCCGAGCTGCGGGAGTACCAGCTGGTCCAACGGACTCCCCGATCCTTCCTCGTCCGGATCGACCTCATCCCCGGCACGCCCTCCGACGGGCGCGAGGCGGCCTGCGTACGCGTGCGGGACGCCATCGCGTCCGGCATGCCGGTCGAGGCCGAGGTCGCATGGGAGGAGTCCACGCTCGAAACCGAAGGCACGAAGTTCGCGCGATTCAGAAGCGAGGTCACCGCATGAGTACCCCCCGTGAGTTCGACACCGAGACGCTGCTGGCAATGACGCCGGACTCCCTGACCGCCGTCGGCGCGGCCCGGGGCGGCGTGACGGAGTTCGCGTCCGAGGTGGCCGACCGTCTCCACAAGGAGGGCAAACCGCACGAGGCCCTGGAGAAGACGCTCGGCTTCACCGCGCCGTTCGGCGAGAGCTGGCTCCACCAGCCGGGCGAGACCGCCCCCTACCTCTCCCTCGAACTGGCGGGCCGTGTCCTCGCCCCCGACGCGTACCGCGACGCCATGGCCGCGATCGTGCTGTCCGGGTCGCCCTCCGTCCCCTTCGACTACAGGGCGCTGGCCGCCGAGGCCCTGGCCTCCTGCGGCGCGGGCCCGTGGACCGCCGAGTTGGAGCGCGTGGTCGCGGAGACACAGGCGCTCCCCCTCCGCGGTCTGGACACGAAGATCGGGATCAGGACCGACGGGATCGACCACCTGTTCCACATCCCGGAGACCGTCGACCAGAGGTTGGAGCTTCTGCGGACCGCCAGCGCGCTCAAGACCGCGGAGAGCCGCGCGCTCCTCGCCCGCCGGGTCCTGGAGCGCGCGGGCGGCGGAGGGGCCGACGCCCCGGCGCCCCCGGCTGACGCCCTCGTGTCGGCGGAGGCCGAACGGCTGATCGCCGAGGACACCGGGACCGGCATGGTCGCGCCCGGCGACTACCTCGTGCGGTGGGACCAGGAGCTGGCCGTCCCCGACGGCAGCCCCCATCCGCTGACGCTCGCGGAGCTGCTGCGTATCACCCTGCTCGCCCCCGAGTTCAAGCTGCCCGACATCAGGGTCCGCCCGGTCCTCGTGGACTTCTACCGCGCGATCCTGCGGATCAGCGGCCGTGTCACCATCGGCCTCGGGAGCGGGGTGTTCTACGTCGAACACGGGGCGCAGGCCCGACCGTCGTACTTCTACATGGGTCGAGACGCCGTGTTGGGCAAGGGCTGCACCATCGACTGCGTCGGCGGGGCGGTGCTCCAGCAGGGGTCCTTCCTCGGCGGGGGCTTCATGCCCGTCCTGGTGCACACCCACAAGCACATCCGCAAGGGCGGGGAGCCCGGAGTGGCCGAGCGCAAGCGGGTCCTGCCGTGCGTGTTCGCCGCCGAGGCCGGGGCCCGGCTGCCCATGGACGCCATCGGCATCTTCGAGACCGCAGACTACCTGGGCGCACCGTCCAGTCCGCACGAGGGCATCCGGGCGCTCGCGCTGGACACCTGAGGCGCCGCCCCCCGCCCCTCTCCCCGACACCGACCCCCCCCCTCCCCCCCCCGTCCGGGCGCCCCCGAGCCGAGCGGCCGCGGGCTCCGCCCCGCACCGGCTGGGCCGCGACGGACCGCCACACCGACGAGTGAGGACGCAGATGCAGCAGTCAAGCCCCGTAACCGCGCCCCGTGGGTTCACCCGGGAGACCTGGTCGCGGTTCGCCCGCGACGGAATCCTCGTTCTGGAGGACGTGCTCTCCGAGAGCCAGGTCAAGGACCTCACCGCGGCCCTCGAGGAACACCCGGAACCCTCGGCCTGGAACGTGGTCGAGTCGGACCCGAGGCTCGCCGAGATGATCGACTCCCCCACGCACGTGGGCTACGTCTACGACGTGTACGGGGAGATGCTCAAGCTGCTGCGCAGCGAGTTCTTCAAGAGGGAGCCTGACCAGCAGATCCGCAACAAGTGGCACTTCGACGGCCCCCGTGCCCTCCCCTTCGAGGTCTTCAGCCCGAAGGCGCCCCTGCGCCTCAAGGTCGGGTACTGGCTCACCCCCCTGCACTCCGAGGACATGGGCAACCTGACCTACGTCCCGGGCAGCCACCACTGGGCCCACCTGCCCCAGTACCACACCCACGAGCGCCACCCCGAGGAGCGGCAGATCCTCCTGCACCCCGGCGCCATGACCCTCATGTGGAGCGGACTCTGGCACAGGGTGGCGGAGAACCGCAGCGACCGGACCCGCCTCAACCTCTTCTACGAGTACGGGCCGACATGGATGGTCACCAGCGACCGCACCGGATCGGACCAGGCCTGGCTGGAGACCCTGCCGCGCGAACGCAGAATCCTGATGCGCCAGCACCGGCACCCGAACCAGTCCATCAAGCTCCCCCAGGACGAGGTGCCCCTCTACCTGCCCCGCCCGGACGAGCCCGACCCCGAACGGGACGTCTACTCGGACGCCGTACCGCTCGCCCTGCGCAAGCGGAGCACCTGGCTGGAACGCGAGGGCCTGCTGTGACACCGGTCCTGGAAACGGAGGACATCGGCTATCGCTACCCGGGGGCGGCCAAGGACGCCCCCGCGGTCCTGCGAGGCGTGAACCTGCGGGTCCAGGACGGCGAGTGCGTCGGTCTGGTCGGTCGGAACGGGTCGGGCAAGAGCACCCTCCTCAAGGTGCTCGCCAGCCTGCTGCGCCCCACGTCCGGGAAGATCCGGCACCGGGGGCGCGTCGTCACCCCCAACGACCGGGGCTACCGATCGGTCCTCAACTACTGCGCGGGAGCACCCCAGGGCTTCTACCCCCGGTTGACCGCGGTCGAGAACCTGCGCTTCTTCTCGGGGATGAAGGGGCGCATGTGCTCCCGTGCGCAGGCTCTGGACCTCCTGGAACGCGTCGACCTGGCCGCCAGCGCGGACGTGGTCTACTCCAAGTTCTCCCTCGGGATGCGGCAGCGCACCCACCTGGCCTGCCTCCTGCTGGAGCCCTCCCAGATCTGGATTCTGGACGAGCCGACCACCGGTCTCGACACGGAGGGGGTGGAGATCCTCCGCGACATCCTGGGAAGCGCCCGGGACAAGACACGGCTCGTCGTCACCCACGACTCCGAGTTCCTGCGCGGTGTCACGTCCCGACAGCTCAACCTCCACGAGGGAACACTGACGTGCCCCGATTCTTCCTCTTCCTGATCCGCGTCCAGTGGATCGACCGGAAGGCGACATCGTCCTTCCTGGTCGGCATCACCGTGCAGACGGCGCTGCTGACCCTGGCCCTGTACCGGTCGGCGCCCGGCCCGGAGGAGGCGCTCGTCCTGGCCACCCGCGCCTCGATGCTGACCTGCACGTCCATCGTGCTCCTGTCGGCGATGTCCAACGTCCAGAACGAGTTCCGCTACGGGACGATCGAACGCGTGATGCTCGGCCGCGTCCCCTTCACGACCCTCCTCGGCATCCGGTCCGGGGCGTCGGCCGTCGTCGCCTCCCCCGCGATCGTCGTCCCCTTCGTCGGTGCGGTCGCCGCCTACCCGTCGCTATTCGCACCCCACACGCTCCTCCTCGTGGCCATGACCTACGTCGGCCTCGGGACCCTCTGCTACCAGGCCACCCTGCTGCTCTCCCAGGTCAGGAACCCGCCCCAGGCGGTGCCCTGGATTCGGATGGTGTTCATGTTCCTCGGGCTGTCCGTCGTCCCGTTCCCGGGTTCGGAGACGATCTCTCTCTTCTTCCCCACCGGTTGGATGGTCGCCTTCGCCACCGCGGGGTCCGTCGGCGGCCTGGTCACGGCGGCCCTGATGTTCACCCTGGTGGTGGGCGTCTGGACGTTCGGGGTGTGGTTCCTCTTCAGGGACAGGACCCTGCGCGTGGTGGAACGCAACCTCGTCGACGGACCGGAAGCCGTATGAGGACCTGGACCCTCGCCCGCCTCGTGCTGAGCAACCGCGTGCGCCGCGAGGGGCGCGCGGCGTTCCTCTCCCGTGTGACGCTGCTGGCCCTGCTCAACGTCCTGCTCCTGTCGGCGCTCTTCTCCACCGCGTCGGGGAACACCCTCGACCTCACCCTGCTCGCCGGGCAGTACTGCTACTTCATCCCCCTGCTGGTGCTGTCCTCGGCCGTGGGCTCGTGGGAGGTCGAACTGGTCTCGGGGGTCGGCGAGAGGTACCTCCAGCACCCGTTCTGGGTACTGCCGAGCCGCCTCCTGGTGATCGTCACCGAGTGCGCCGCCCCGTTCGCCCTCTTCACCGCCCTGCTCCTAGCCACCGGGGGCGAGGACACCGGAGCGCACCTGGCCGTGGCAGCGGGGATGTTCGCGGCCTTCGCGGTCCTGGGCGCCGGGCTCGGCTTCTGCGTCGGGTTCCGGCACGAGAAGGCCGTGAACAACTTCGTCCACCTCGCGCCCTGGCTGCTGGGCTTCGGGCCCGGACCGTTCTTCGGCAACGAGGCCTCCGGGCCCGCCGTGCTCTTCCCCGGCGGATTCTCCGTACAGGGCGACTTCGCCCTGGAGTGGGTGAAGCTGGCCGTCTTCGCGCTCGTCGGTGTGGGCCTGCTGTGGTGGGGCGGCCGCACCCGCCGACATCGCTTCTTCGCCCGCTGAGCCCCGGGCCCCGACCGGCCCCGGTCGGGGTACGGATCGAGGCGGGGCGGGAAGCCGGTCGGCCCCGGCCGCGGAGACGACTCCGGCCCGGTCACGGGTGACCGGGCCGGGAAAGCACGAGAGCCGACGAGGGGACTTGAACCCCTAACCTATCGCTTACAAGGCGATTGCTCTGCCAATTGAGCTACGTCGGCCGACCGCCGGGGCCTGGGCCCCGGTACGTCCAAGCTGAATGGTACCGGGTCCGGTGCCGGGTGTCCTACTCGGCACCGGGACCGGGCTAGCCCGCGTCGGCTCCCCGGCGGCGGGCCACCTCGTACAGGGACACCCCGGCCGCCACGGAGGCGTTCAGGGACTCCGCGCCGCTGATCGGAATGCTGGCGACCACGTCGCACACCTCGCGCACCAGACGGGACAGGCCCTTGCCCTCCGAACCCACGACGACCACCAGCGGGCCGGTGGCGAGTTCGAGGTCCGGCAGCTGGGTGTCGCCGCCCGCGTCCAGACCGGCGACGAACAGACCCGCCTTCTTGTAGGTCTCGAGCGCCCGGGTCAGGTTGGTGGCCTGGGCCACCGGCAGCTTGGCCAGGGTTCCGGCGGAGGTCTTCCACGCGGACATGGTGACGCTGGCGGTACGCCGCTCCGGGATGAGCAACCCGTGCGCGCCGAAGGCCGCGGCCGAACGCGCGATGGCGCCCAGGTTGTGCGGGTCGGTGACCCCGTCGAGGGCGACGATCAGCGGCGGGGTGTCGGAGGCCAGGGCCTTGTCGAGCAGGCCCTCGGCCGCCCAGTACTGGTACGGGCGCACCTGGAGGACGATGCCCTGGTGGGTGGCGCCGGGCAGACCGTTGCTCTCGCAGCGGCGGTCCAGGTCGGTGCGGTTGACCTCGACGACGTCCACGCCCTGGGCGCCCGCCAGTTTGGCCGCCTCGTTGACACGGTCGTCCGGGTCCAGGCTGTTGGCCAGGAACAGGCGGGTCGCGGGCATGCCCGCGCGCAGCGCCTCGACCACCGGGTTGCGGCCGATCAGGAGGTCGGAGTTGTCCGGCCGGTTGGGCGAACGCTCCTTGCGGGGGCTGTCCGAGGCTCCGGCCGGGCCGCCCGTCTGCGCCGCGCGCTTGTTGGCCTTGTGCCGCTGCTTGCCGTCGTACCAGTGCCGCTGTTCGGCGGGCAGGGTACCGCTCTTGGCCTCCAGGGAACGCCGACCCTTGCCGCCGCTGCCCTTCGTGGGGCCCTTCTTGCTCTTCTTCGCCGGCATGGTCGCCGCCTCCCGTTACGTGTCGCGGGCATGCCGGAAGAGCTCTTCCGGCCGATGGGGTAGCCGCGGCGCCGAGGGGCGGCGGCAAACTCCCAGCCTAGTGCCGCCCCGGCACCACACGCGTCGGTGCCGGTGCCGGGTCCACCGCCCCCGGCACCGGCCTCCACGGACGCTCAGCTCCGGCGCAGGTCCCAGCGCGGCCCCTGCGGGGTGTCCTCCACCACGACTCCCGCCTTGGCCAGCTGGTCGCGGATGGCGTCGGCGGCCGCGTAGTTCTTGCGCCCCCGCGCGGCCTGGCGCTGTTCGAGGGCGACCGCCACCAGGGCGTCGACGACCTCGGTCAACCCGTGGTCGGAGCCGCCGGACCACTGCTCGCTCAGCGGGTCGAGCCCGAGCACCGCCAGCATGGTGCGCAGTTCGGCCGCGAGGTCGCGGACCCGCTCCTTGTCCCCGGAGGCCAGCGCCGTGTTGCCCTCGCGCACGTGGCCGTGCACGATCGCCAGCCCCTGGGAGACCCCCAGGTCGTCGTTGAGCGCCTCGGCGAACCCGGACGGCACGTCCGCGGCCGGCTCCACCGTGCCCGTCACCTCCACGGCGCGGGTGAGGAAACCCTCGATGCGCTGGTAGGCGGCGGCGGCCTCCTGGAGCGCGGCGTCGGAGTACTCGATAGTGGAGCGGTAGTGGGCCTGGCCGAGGTAGTAGCGCAGCTCGACCGGGCGCACCTTGCGCACGACCTGCGGGATGAGCAGTGAGTTCCCGATGGACTTGCTCATCTTCTCGCCGCCGATGGCCAGCATGCCGTTGTGCAGCCAGTACTGCGCGAACCCGTCACCGGCGGCGCGCGACTGCGCCTGCTCGTTCTCGTGGTGCGGGAAGATCAGGTCGATCCCGCCGCCGTGGATGTCGAAGCTGGGGCCCATGTACTTGGTGGCCATCGCGGAGCACTCCAGGTGCCACCCGGGGCGGCCGCGCCCCCAGGGGGTGTCCCAGCTGGGCTCGCCCGGCTTGGCGCCCTTCCACAGGGCGAAGTCGCGGGGGTCGCGCTTGTCCCGGTCCGGGTCGGAGTCGGCGGACTCCACGACCTGGTCGAGGCGCTGGTTGGAGAGCTCCCCGTAGGCGGGGTGCGAACGCACGTCGAAGTAGACGTCGCCCGAACCGTCGTCGGCGGCGTAGGCGTGCCCGGCGTCGATCAGGCGGCGCATGAGCTCGATCATCTCCGGCACGTGACCGGTGGCGCGCGGCTCGACGGTGGGCGGCAGGCAGCCGAGGGTGTCGTAGGCCCAGGTGAAGGCGCGCTGGTTGCGCTCGCTCACCTGCCACCACGGGACGCCCTCCTCGGCCGCGACCCGGATGATCTTGTCGTCGATGTCCGTGACGTTGCGGCAGAAGGTCACCTCGTAGCCGAGGTGGGTCAGCCAACGGCGCAGGATGTCGAAGTTGACTCCGGACCGGATGTGGCCGATGTGCGGGGGTGCCTGCACGGTGGCACCACACAGGTACAGCGAGGCACACCCCTCACGGATCGGGGTGAAGTCTCGGACCTGTCGGGCACTGGTGTCATAGAAGCGCAGACTCACGTTGTCAAGACTATCCGTTCTCCCTTCGCCGGAGCATCACAAACCCGTAAGCACCACCGGGTTCGGTACGGGGTCCGTCGCGGGACGCGGTCTGCTCGGCTCCGGACAGCCCGGAGGACTCATATGGGGCGAGCCGTATCGGGCCCGCCCAGGTGTGAGATCCGGCGGCCCCGTGACCCCGCCCCCGCAGGGGATCGCCCGGCACACTCCGCCCACCACGGCCGACCCCCGCGCCGCCCGCGGTGACCAGGCGCCGGGAAGCAGCCGGAATCGGCCGGAATCTCGTGTTAGCGGCACCTCCTCGACTACGCTTCGGTGACGATGGCCCCTTTCAACAACGCCCCCGAGACAGGGACACGGAGCGGTCGGACCGCGGGTCGCGGCGCGGGAGCCGGCGCTCTCGTCGGCGGCGCCGCGTTCGTCAGTGTCATCGCCCTGTGCGCCCTCGTCATCGCCTACAACGGCATCTACCAGTTCGCCCGGATCGTGCACGACGAGGGCGGATACCTCGCACACGTCTTCCCGGTGACGTTCACCCTGCTGGTCCTCATGGCCTTCTGGGTGAGCTACGTGCTGCGCGCGGCACCGCCGGGTGAGCGCCTGTGGGTGGACGTCGTCCTCATCCCTCTGCTCATCCTCGCCGCCGCCGTGCCGATGGTGCTGCACAGCAGCGACATGGTGGACCGGATCGCCGACAGACACGAGGGGATCGTCCAGGTGGTGGTGGCGGTCGCGCCGCTGGCCGCCCTCCTGGTCGCCTTCCTGCTGTGGATGACGGTGCGCGCGCACGTACGCAGACGCAACAGCGGCGGTCGCCCCCGGGCCAACCCCTCCGACGACCGCGCCACCGTGCTGCGCGGTCGGCCTCGGCAGCGGACCGCGCCCGCCGAGGAGGAGGAGACGGAGGCGCTCAAGAACCGGCTGCTGCGGCTGGGCGCCGACGAACCCGACGAGGCGGAGGGTTCCGCCGGTTCCGCGACCCGGGCCGCGCCGCTGCCCTCCCGAACCTCCACCCTGCGCCGTGACGGCGGTCAGGACCGGGAGCGCGCCGAACGCGAGGACGCCGAACGAGCCGAACGCGAGGACGCCGAACGAGCCGAGCGTGAGGACGCCGAGCGCGCCGAGCGTGAGGAGACCGAACGAGCCGAACGCGAGCGGGCGGAACGGGAGAGGGCCGACGCGGCCGTCTCCGAGAGCGGCACCGCGCGCGGGGCATCCGACGTCGCGGACCGCGCGGACGCACCGACCGTGCCGATCCCCCTGGAGGAGTCAGGCTCCGCACACGCCACGGGCACCTCGGACGACGGGGAGGACACGACCGACCCCTCCGTGCCGCCGCTGCCCCTGCCGCGACGGGCCCGCGACGGCGACAACCCGATCAAGCGGGCTGCCGAGGAGCCGCCCGTGGTGCCGGTCCAGCCCGCGCCGTCGGAGCTCGCGGACGCCGACGAGGACACGGACGCGATCGGCGCGACCCCGGTGCCCGGGGAGGCCCGGGCTGCGGAGGCCACCGACATCGAGGGCGACGGCGTCCCCGACCACCTGGCGGACGAGGGTTTCGAGCACGACCCCCCGGTGGCCGATCCCAGCAGCGACGAGGCGGAGGCGCCCGTCCCCGCCCCGGTCGACCGGGAGCCGCACCCGGTCTCGGCGGTGGGGACCACCGCCGAGAGCTCCGAGGGCGGTGCCTCCCCCACCTCCCTCGGCGGAGACACCCTGGAGCTGTGGCCGGAGGGGAACGCGTCCGGTGCCCTCACCGAAGCCGAGGAGCCGCCGGGCGAGGACGCCCGGACCGGGGTCGAGCCCGGGGAGCCGTCGCTGTGGGAGCCGCCGGGCGAGGACGCGGTGCCCTCCCGCGTGGCCGAGTACGTGCCACCGGTGTGGACCCCGCCCGAGGACGACTCCACCGTGGAGCCCGACGCCGCCCCCCTCGTCGGACGATCGACCACCGCCGACGACCGGACCCCGGTACTGGACCACGACACCGGCCCCTCCGTCCGGGCCGCGTTCCGGATGGGTTCGGTGCCGCCCGGCGCCGCCCGCCCCGAGCCCGAGCCCCTTCCCGAACCGGTGCCGCTGCCCGAACCGGAGCCGTTGCCCGACGACGAACCGGAGCCCGAGCCGCAGCCCGAGGGGGTTCCCGGCCCCGAGGTCGGGGCGGAGCCCGAGCCCGAGCGGGCGACGGTGCGGACGTCCCGCCCCGTGCCGTGGTCACGCGGACCCGTGGAGAAGCGTCCGATGGTGCTGAAGCCGAAGCGCCCGCCCATGCCGGACTTCGCCTCTGGCCCGCCGTCCCGCCGGGTGCGCAGCGAACCGCTTCCCCCGGAGGAGCCCTCGATCTGAGGCCACCGGTCGGTCCACCACGGCCCAGACGTGCCCCAGAGGGGTCGTCGGCCCCGAAGCCCCAGGGTTCCGGGGCCGACGCGTGTCCCGGTCCGCCCGTGTGAGGGAGTGGCCCGGCACCGACGCCACGCCGGTGGGCGCGGGTCCGCCAGGGCGGACCTCCGCGACCGTGGACACCCCGCCGCCGCGCGGGCGCGCGTGAGAGTCGATGGCGTTCTTGGTAACCCCTGCGGGCCCAACCCGCCCGCGCGGGTGAGGGTGAGTACGCCGCCCTGGACACGCACCACCCCGCCGCGCGGGTGCGGGCGCGGGTGAGGCGACCACCGGTTTCGGCCACCGGACCACGCGCAAGGCCTCGGTCCGGATAGCGGCACGTCGCGCGGCCTGTCGCACACGTCCACGTGACGAGGGCCGGACCATGCCCCCGTGTCCTCCCCGCTCTGCTCCCTGCCCCTACTCAGCGAGCGCCGTGGCACCGGGCGCGTGCGCGGCGCCCGTGAGGGAGCGAGACCGCGCGGCCGTGGTGCGCCGACTCCGCCGCGCGGGCCGTGTCCCCGGACACCAGCTCGGTCCCGGAGCGGGCGGACACGACGAGGGCGGCCCCGGAGTCGTCCGGAGCCGCCCTCGTGCGTGTGTCAGTCCCTGGCCGCGCAGACGGCCGTGGCGAAGGCGGCGATGCCCTCGCCCCGGCCGGTGAGGCCCAGGCCGTCGGTGGTGGTGGCCGACAGGCTCACCGGCGCTCCCACGACCTCGGAGAGGGTCTTCTCCGCCTCGTCGCGCCGGGGAGAGAACTTGGGTCGGTTGCTGATGATCTGGACGGCCACGTTCCCGATCTCGAAACCGGCCGCGTGCACGCGTGCGACGGTCTCGGCGAGCAGGGCCGCGCCGGAGGCGCCCTTCCAGCGGGGGTCGGAGGTGCCGAAGTTCGATCCGAGGTCGCCGAGCCCGCACGCGGACAGCAGCGCGTCGCACGCCGCGTGGGCGGCGACATCACCGTCGGAATGGCCGCTGACGCCGTCTTCGCCCGGCCATTCCAAGCCTGCGAGGAAAAGTGTTCGTCCAGGAGAAAACGGGTGGACGTCGGTCCCGACGCCCACCCGAGGCATTTTCGTCATGAATTACGTGATTCCGCGACTATCAGTTCGTCAGAACCTCGTCGAGGAGGGCTTCGGCCTTGTCCTCGTTGGTCTTTTCCGCGAGTGCGAGTTCGCTCACGAGAATCTGCCGGGCCTTGGCCAGCATCCTCTTCTCGCCCGCGGACAGCCCGCGCTCCTTGTCCCGGCGCCACAGGTCCCGAACCACCTCGGCGACCTTGTTGACGTCGCCGGACGCCAACTTCTCCAGGTTCGCCTTGTAGCGCCTGGACCAGTTGGTGGGCTCTTCGGTGTGAGGTGCGCGCAGCACCTCGAAGACCTTGTCCAGGCCCTCCTGCCCCACCACGTCACGAACGCCGACATCCTCGGCGTTCGCGGCCGGCACACGCACCGTCAGATCGCCTTTGTCAACCCTCAGGACGAGGTAGGATCTCTCCTCGCCCTTAATGGTGCGAGTCTCGATCGCTTCAATACGAGCAGCCCCATGATGGGGGTAGACAACAGTGTCGCCGACCTTGAAAGCCATGTGACAGGTACCCCTTCCGCTACCACAAGGATACCACGAATCTGTGACTTAACGTACCTATTAGGTTTGCGAACACGCAGGTCAGGCCACACATTTTAGGTCTTGACAAAGTGTACCCGAGGAGTCTCGGGCGGCCGCTCGGAGCGCTCCCAGAGGCCCTCCACCCCCACTGGCCAGCCGAAGCGCGACTTGACGACCGCGCCGATCGGGGTAGGGTTCGCCCCCGCTCGACCACCCTCCGCGAGCGCTCGAAGCGATACACGTCACGATTTCGGCTCGGGTCGGCCGGTCCGATCCCCGTCCGGATCTCCCGTCCCGGCCAACCCGATCCCAACGGCGCGTCACACGCCGGTCATCATCCCTCGGGCTCGTAGTCCTCACGCTTCTCGCCCGTCACCATGTAGACCAGGTTGTCCGCCACGTGCACCGCGTGGTCACCGAAGCGTTCGTAGAACCGGCCGACCAGGGTGACGTCCATGGTGGCCTCCACCCCGTACTCCCAGCCCGGGGCGAGGATGCGCTGCAACAGCTTGCGCCGCAGCCGGTCCATCTTGTCGTCGTCCTTGTCCAGCTCCAGGGCGGTGTCGGGGTCCCGCTCCAGGATCACCTCTCCGGCCTTCGTGACCAAAAGCTCGGCCTGGTGACCCATCTCCAGGACGATGGAGCGGACCGGCTTGGGGATGGCCGAGTCCGGGTGGCGGCGCCGGGCGATCTTGGCCAGGTGAACGGCGTGGTCACCCATCCGTTCGAGGTCTCCGCGCATCGCCAGGGCCGTGATGATCGTCCGCAGGTCGGAGGCGACCGGCTGCTGCCGTGCCATCAGGCTGAAGGCGGTGTCCTCGATCTCCTGGTCGAGGCGATTGAGCGCCTCGTCACCGGAGATCACCTCCTGGGCCGCGTTCAGGTCACTGTCCAGCAGGGCGGTGGTGGCCCGCGCGACCGCGTGCCTGGCGAGCCTCGTCATCTCGACAAGGCGTTCGCTCAGGCTGTCTAGGTCCTCATGGTAGGTATCGCGCATGGCGTCAATGCTCCCAGTCCGTGTTTGAAGAATCGGTCAAGGGTTGGTGAACGATGGAAGAACCTCGGTGGTGTCACATGGCCTGACCGGGTAAAGCCCCAGTCCGCACGTTTACGATCGAATCGTGCAAGGGGAACTTCTCGCCGCGGTCGTCGGCATCATCGGGCTCGTCGTGGGCGTCGCCATCGGCGTCGTCGCCGCGAGCCCTCTCTTCCGTACCCGCGTCGCGGACACGCCGCCGTCCGCGCACCACGACGGCAGCACCCTCCCGCAGGGGGTCGCCGAGGTGCTGTCCGCGCTCCCCTCCTCCGCGGTGGTCCTCGACTCCGGGGACCGCGTGCTGCGCGCCTCCTCCGCCGCCCGCGCCTTCGGCATCGTGCGCGGGGAGGAGCTGGTCATCGCCGAACTCCTCACGCTGGCCCGCAAGGTCCGGCGCGACGGGGTGATCCGGGAGACCGACATCGAGGTGGCCGTCCGCAAGTTCGGCCCGGACGCGACCTCCTTCGCGGTGCGGGTCGCCCCGCTGGGCGGCACCGGCCTGGTGCTGGTCCTGGCGGAGGACCAGACCGAGCACCGCAGGGTGGAGGCGGTCCGGCGCGACTTCGTGGCCAACATCTCGCACGAGTTGAAGACCCCCGTGGGCGCGCTGTCCCTCCTGGCGGAGACCGTACAGGACGCCAGTGACGACCCGGAGGCGGTGCGCCGCTTCACCGGGCGCATGCAGACCGAGGCGTCCCGGCTCACGGCCGTCATCCAGGACCTCATCACCCTGTCCCGTATCCAGGGCGCGGAGCCCATCGCCGAACCCGCGCCGGTGGATCTCGGCTCGGTCGTGGAGGAGGCGATCGACACGGTGCGCATGCCCGCGGACGCCAAGGGGATCGAGCTGGTCGGCAGCGGCGCCGAGGGACTGACCGTCCTGGGCGACGAGGCGATGCTGGGGACCGCCCTGCGCAACCTCATCGCCAACGCCGTGGCCTACAGTCCCAAGGACACGCGGGTCGCGGTGTCCGTCGGGACCTCGCGGAGCAGCGTGGACATCAGCGTCGCCGACCAGGGGATCGGTATCCCCCAGCAGGACCTGGAGCGCATCTTCGAGCGGTTCTACCGTGTGGACGCCGCTCGGAGCCGGGCCACCGGTGGTACCGGTCTCGGCCTGGCCATCGTCAAGCACATCATGACCCACCACCGTGGAGAAGTGACCGTGTGGAGCAAGGAGGGGTCGGGGTCGACGTTCACACTACGTCTGCCCAGGCCCGAGAGCCGGGAGCTCGACGCGACCCGGAACGACAACCACCAGGAGACGGCACAGTGACGCGCGTACTCGTAGTAGAGGACGAGGAGTCCTACAGCGACGCCCTGTCGTACATGCTGCGCAAGGAGGGCTTCGAGGTCGCGGTGGCGCCCACCGGGACAGTCGCTCTGGAGACCTTCGACCGGACCGGCGCCGACCTGGTGCTGCTGGACCTCATGCTGCCGGGTCTGTCGGGCACCGAGGTGTGCCGGACCCTGCGCCAGAAGTCCAACGTCCCCGTGATCATGCTCACGGCCAAGGACTCCGAGATCGACAAGGTCGTCGGTCTGGAGCTGGGTGCCGACGACTACGTGACCAAGCCGTTCTCCTCGCGGGAACTGGTGGCGCGCATCCGCGCGGTGCTGCGCCGCCGGGGTGAGGACGAGATCGTGCTGCCCGCCGCGCTGGAGGCCGGTCCCGTCCGGATGGACGTGGAGCGGCACGTGGTGACGGTGCGCGGCGACCACGTGCAGCTCCCGCTGAAGGAGTTCGAGCTGCTGGAGGTACTGCTGCGCAACGCCGGGCGGGTGCTCACCCGGATGCAGCTCATCGACCGCGTGTGGGGCGCCGACTACGTCGGTGACACCAAGACCCTCGACGTGCACGTCAAGCGTCTGCGCGCGAAGATCGAGGAGGACCCGAGCAGCCCCCGGTACATCGTGACCGTGCGCGGCCTGGGGTACAAGTTCGAGCCCGTGACCGTCGAGACCGAGTAGGGCGGCGCCGGGCACGGCCCCCTCCCCGGTTCCCCTCCCTTCGTCCCCTCCTCTCGCCCGTCCCGGGTCGCGGTGTGCCGCGACCCGGGACTTTCCGTGTGTCCGGGTCCGTCAGCTCCGGGTGTGGCGCGCGACGGCGCGGGCCAGTACCTCGCAGGCGCGCCGGAGCTCGGCGCGGCTCACCGATCCGTAGCCGATGACCAGGCCGTGCACCCTGGGCGCGCCGTGGCTGGTGCGGCTGGTGTCCTCGACCAGGACCCCCTCCTCGGCGGCGTCCGCGATCACCGGGGCGACCGCGTCCTCCGGGAGGGGGAGCAGGACGTGCAGCCCCGCGGTGTCTCCGCCGATCCTGGGTCCGAGGTGTTCCACGACCATGGCACGGCGGCGCGCGTACTCCAGGCGCATGCGCCGCAGGTGGCGGTCGAGGTCCCCGCGTTCGAGCAGCAGGGCCGTGGCGGCCTGGACGGGGCCGCTGGTGCGGTCGGACAGGTCGGCCCGGACCCGGGCGAGCCGGGAGAGCAGGTCGGGTTCGGCGACGATCCAGCCGATGCCAAGGTCGGGGTCGAGGGTCTTGGAGAGCGTGCCGAGCAGGACGACCCGTTCGGGGTCGAGTCCGTGGAGGGCGGGCAGGGGCGCCACGTCGTAGCGGAACTCGGCGTCGTAGTCGTCCTCGACCACGACGGCGCCTGTCCTGCGGGCCCAGGCGATCAGGCGTTCCCGGCGCGGCAGCGGCAGTCGGCCGCCCAGCGGGTACTGGTGGGCGGGGGTCGTGTAGACGAGGGCGAGGTCGTCGGGCAGGTCGGCGGGGCGGATGCCGTCGTCGTCGACCGGGCAGGGCACGATCTCGGCGCCGCGTGCGGCCAGGATGGTGCGGGCCTTGCCGTAGCCGGGTTCCTCCACCCCGGCGCGGAAGCGGGCGGCGGACCGTTCGGACGCCGTCCCCTGGAACGGTCCCTGACCGGTGGCGAACATCGCGCCGACGAGGTCGAGTCCGTTGCCGGTTCCCCGGGTGACCAGGACGTTCTCGGGCCCCACCCGCACGCCACGCGTGCGGCGCAGGTGCTCGGCGAGCAGGGCGCGCAGCCGGGGCTCGCCCCGGGGGTCGGGGTCGTCGGAGGGCAGGAGTTCGGCGGCGTGCCGCCAGGCCCGGCGCAGGGCGGCGCGGTCGTGGTCGCGGACCCAGGGGGCGCCCGCCCGCAGGTCGGCTACGCCTGCCCCGCGTACCTCCTGCCGTGAGGGGCGGCCCAGCACCGGGTCGGCGGCGCGCGGGGGTTCCGGCTCGGGTGGTTCGGGGGGCTGGGGCAGGGGTTCGTGTTCGGCGACGTAGGTGCCCGAACCGTGGCGGCCGTCGAGCCAGCCCTCGGCGTAGAGCTGTTGGAAGGCGTCGGTCACCACCGTGCGGCTCACCCCGAGCTGGACGGCCAGGGTGCGGCTGGAGGGCAGGCGTTCACCCGCCCGGAGCGCGCCCGAGGCCATGGCCGCGCGCAGCGCCTCGACGAGCTGGGCGGTCAGCGGTACCGGGGCGGACCGGTCGATGCGGACCGGTGGTTCGGTGAGGCGTCTCGACAAAAAAGTGGTCCTCTGGTTTCTGCCATAAGTGGACATGGTTCAGGTATCCACTTCTTCCTACGGTGGACCCATGCTCTCCACCACCGAACGTACGCGGCTCAACCGCGCCAAGCACAAGACCCGGACCGACCGGGCCGAACTGTACGCCCTCCTCGACGAAGGGCTGGTCTGCCACATGGGCCTGGTCGTGGACGGCTCTCCCCGGGTCATCCCGACCGGGTACGGGCGGATCGACGACACCCTGTACCTGCACGGCTCGACCGGCGCCCGCTCGCTGCGGACGGAGGGGGAGGTGTGCGTGACCGTCACGCTGCTGGACGGGATCGTGCTGGCCCGTTCGAGCTTCCACCATTCCATGAACCACCGCTCGGCGATGATCTTCGGTACACCGTGCGTGGTCACCGACGAGCGGGAGCGCTGGGACGCGCTGCGCGCGATCACCGAACACCTCGCTCCGGGACGGTGGGACGCCGCCCGCCGACCCGACGCCAAGGAGATGGCGGCCACACGCGTGCTGGCCCTGCCGTTGGCGGAGGCGTCGGTGAAGGTGCGCACGGGCCCGCCCGGTGACGACGAGGAGGACTACGACCTCCCGATCTGGGCGGGCGTGCAGCCGGTGCGCACGGTGTTCGACCCTCCGGTCGCGGACCCCGCGCTCAGGCACGACCTTCCCGTACCGGAGCACGTCCTGGCCCGCGTGACCCGCTGACACAGCGGAGGCGCCGCCGACCGGCGGGCCCGCTCCCGGACCGCGCCCGCCTCGCCTGGCTCGGGCTGACGCCGGACGGCCGCCGAGGCGGCCCCCTCAGGCCTCCAGCAGGACGGTGAAGGGGCCCTCGTTGGTCAGGGCCACGGACATCGTCGCCCCGAACACCCCGGTGGCCACCTCCGCTCCCTGCTCGCGCAGCTCCTTGACGACCGCGTCCACCAGCGGTTCGGCGACCGGCCCGGGCGCGGCCGCTTGCCAGGTGGGGCGGCGGCCCTTGCGGGCATCGCCGTAGAGGGTGAACTGGCTGACCACCAGGATCGGGGCACCGATGTCCGAGCAGGACTTCTCGTCCGGCAGGACGCGCAGCGTCCACAGCTTGCGCGCGACCTTGCGGGCCTCCTCCTCGGTGTCGGTGTGCGTGGCCCCCACCAGGGCCATCAGACCCGGTCGGGTGATCTCGCCGACCACCTCTCCGTCGACCGTCACCGACGCGTGCGACACCCGCTGTACGACAGCGCGCATGATCCCCCCCGTTCTCGTCCGTGCGCTCCCCGCTCCCCGGCGGGGCCGCTACCTCGATCGTTGCAGCTGGTTGAGCAGGCGTACGCGCCGGGTGTTGGTGATCAGGCCGGTGAGGGTGACGACGAAGGTGCTGATCGAGTCCGAGAAGTCCTCGATCCGCCACTCGCGGGGGCCCGTGTACCAGTGCAGTCCGTCGCCGTCGAGCTCCTCGGGGCTGAGGTCGGCGATCGCGGCGGCGGCGAGGATGTTGGCCCAGCGGTCCACGTCGTCGAAGATGACCGCGTACGGGAGGTAGCGCGAGTACAGCTCCACCCGCTCTCCGGGCGGCGCGCTCTGGGCCCGCTGGCTGAGGAGGTAGTCGCGAAAGCCCATGGTGTGGGCGTACACGGAGCTGCCGAGCCGGGTCTTGGCGGGCATGTACTGCGCTCCCGCGGTGACGGCCGCACCGGCGATGATCACGGCCAGGCCGGTGAAGGCCGCGCTGGTGAACACCGCGAGCAGGCCGGTCAGCACCACCCCGGCGGCGGTCAGCGCCATGCCCGCCGTCGTCCAGGTGCCGCGGACCCGGCTGGGCGACCGGGAGAACCACTTGAGCCGCACCATGTCGCGGTACAGCTCCTCGCGGACCCGGTCCACGCGCTCCGGGAAGTCGTCGAAGTGGCGTGCGGAACCCAGCTCGGACAGGCGCACGGACCGGCGTTCGCCGAACAGGGCGTCCAGCAGGAGCCACTCGGAGGACAGCAGGGTCTCGTCGGCGGGGCCGTCCAGGCGGACCAGCCGCCAGTCGACCGAGGTGAAGTGTTCGTGCGGCAGCTCCTCGACCCGGATGTGGCCGCGTACGGCCAGGTCGAGGACGGTGCCGGTGAGGTCGGCGATGTCCACGCGCTCGTCCACCAGCGTGCCGATCTGGCCGGGGTGGACGTCGTCCGGCGGGGCGAAGCGCATCCGGCCGTGCTCGCCGCGGGCCACGGGTGCGTGGTCGCCCTCGGCGGCCTCGCTGCGCAGCGCCCGTTCGTCGCGGCCCCTCAGGCGGATCAGGCCGACCAGCCCGCCGACCAGGACCAGCAGGAGGAGCCCGAACACGCTGGCGGTCCCCGGGGTGACCTGGAACGCCGACGCCAACGACCACCGGCGGCTCAGGAGGGGTTCGCCCTCGGCGGTGCCGGGCGGGTAGTTCACGACGATGTCCAGCCGGTCGCTGGGGGTCATGTCGGCCTGGAGGAAGTGCGCGACGACGGCGTCTCCGCCCATGTCCGAGGCGGTGCAGTACATGGCGCTGCGGGGCTCCCCCGCCAGGCACGACAGCGCCTCGGGGGGCTCGGGGGCGACGACCGTGACGTCGGTGGAGCGGACGGGGTGGCTGTAGGCGCCCACGGCCCGCCACTCCAGCTGCACCCCCTGGGCGACCTCGCCGACAGTGCCGCTCACGCGGTAGCTGAGCTCGACCCCGCGCGTGCCCTCGGTGGGGATGCGCACGAGCAGGGCGCCGTCGGTCTCCTCGGTCTCCACCTGGAGGCTGGTGCCGCCGGAGTCGACCGCCGTGACCCCGTTGATCTCGAACCGGCGGTCGTGGTCGGTGTCATAGAGCATCGTGGCGGTGAGGGCGCGGGTGAAGGTCTCCGGTGCGGGTCCCTCGAATCGTAGGGACTCCTCGCCGTGGAGGATGCCCCGTTGGTCCAGTTCCAGGCGGATGTCGTTGGTGATGACCGTGTCCGTGGCGGAACGTCGGGCGATGACCGCCGGTCCCTGCCCCGGTACTGTGGTTGCCGGTGCGGTCGCCGTCACCGCGTGCGCCGTTCCTCCCGGCCAGCCCACGGCGACCACCACGACCAGCGAGGAGTACACGAGCAGGGCCGTCGCCACCGCGACGGCCGGGCGCCAGGAGCCGACCCACCACATGACGCGAGAGCCTATCCGGTCCGTGAGCGGACCGTGCCCACGGGGCGCCCGGCGCGGTGCCCCGTACCGGTCCCCCGCCGGCAGCTCCGCCGACCGCCTCTCCGGCGCGCTCGGACCGGTCGCCCCGGGCGGAGGCGCGGTGCCGTGCTGACCCGCCGACGGAACCGACCCGAGTCCGACCCGTGGGCGGAACGCCCCGGATTCCTCCAGCGCATGGGGCTGGGTGTCTCCCTGTCCCTGGGGACGGGGCTGGCCGCGGTGGGGTTCACGGGGTTCCTGGCGTTCTCCGCACTGCTGCCCACCGCGCAACCGGCCTGGGGGGAGCCGATCGGACCGGACGCCACCCAGGTGCTCGCCGCCGAGGCGGAGGAGACCGCCGAGGCCGCCCCGGCCGCGGTCGAGGACCCGCTGGGACAGAATCCGCTGTACGCCAGGGGCGAGCTGGGTGAGGTCACGTGTCGGCCGCCGAAGATGGACTCCGACGACCCCAAGTCGGTGGAGGCCTTCGTGCACTCGATCGCGGACTGTCTGGACGCGGCCTGGGGCGCGTACTTCAGCGACGCGGGGCTCCCCTTCTCCTCCCCGAACCGGGTGTACTGGTACGCGGCGGGCAACAGCCCGTGCGGGCCCTTCCCCAAGGAGGGGACGGCGGCCTTCTACTGCCAGGCCAACCAGGGCCTCTACCTGGGGGTGGAGGACATCGTGGCGGCGTCGGCCGGCAGCGAGGAGGCCGAGGCGTACACGTTCCTGCTCAGCCACGAGTACGGCCACCACGTCCAGGGCCAGTCGATGATCCTGGCCGAGTTCCGCTCGCTGCGCGCCAACGCCGACGAGGAGACCGCCGACGAACTCACCCGGCGCAACGAGCTCCAGGCCAACTGCCTGGGCGGGGTGTTCGTCGGCTCCGCCGGGGAGTCCCTCGGTTACGGACGCTCCGAGCGAGCCAATATCCTCGACTCCGTTGGGCTGCGCTCCGACCACGCGGGCACGAGCACGCACGGTTCGGTGGAGAACGGTCGTCTGTGGACCGCGCACGGTCTGGACCGCCGTGACCCGGCGGCCTGCAACACCTGGGAAGCCCGCGAGGAGCTGGTGCGGTGAGCGGTGACCACGAATCGGGGGATTCCTCCGATCCCTCCGGCGGCGGCCCCGGACCCGGCCCCGGGCGTGGGCGTTCCCCTGTTCCCAGGGGGCCGTACTCGGACCCGAACTCCGAAGGCGCGTACTCCGCGGGTGCCCTCACCCCCGTCCGCGCCCCGTCGGCGACACCGACCCGGCTGGAGCACTCCCGCAGGGCCCACCGGACCAACCGCAGGGTCTTCAGCGCGGTGTGCGGGCTCGTGGTGGCCCTGTTGGCGCTGTCGCTCCTCTCCTGGACCACCGTCGACGGGGACGGCGCCGCCACGGACACCGTCTCCGAGAGGGCGGAGCCGGTCGGCGGCGACGACAAGCCCGGCCAGCCTCCCGGCCCGACGGCCCAGGCCCCCACCGGCCAGCTGGCCCTGCCCGGGCGTGAGGTGCCCGACCGGCCCACCGGGCGCCTGGCCCTGGTCGACAACCCGGTCTACGACACCGGACGGCTGAGCCCGCTGCCGTGCCCCGTTCCCGAGCTGGACGTCGACGACCCCGGCTCCATGGCCGACTTCCTGCACCTGGTCGCCGACTGCCTGGACGACGTGTGGAAGACCCAGTTCGACCGCGCGGGCCTGCCGTTCTCCCCGCCGGACCGGGTGTTCTGGGAGGAGCCCGGGGTGAGCCCCTGCCGCGCCTACCCGTCCCCGGCCGGGGCGTTCTACTGCCGGGCCAGCGGGGCGATCTACATCGGTACGACCGACGTGGTGGAGAAGTGGAACGGCTCGGAGGACAGCGTCGTGTACGCCTCACTGCTGGCCCACGAGTACGCGCACCACGTGCAGGGCGAGTCGGGCCTGCTGGAGTACTACCACCAGCAGCGGCAGCTGGAGGACGACGACGAGGGCCGCAACTCCTGGACGCGGCGGGGCGAACTCCAGGCCAACTGCCTGTCGGCGGCCTTCCTCGGGTCGGTCCGGGTGAGCTATCCGCTGTCGGACTCCGACCTGTCCACGCTCCTGGACGACGCCTCGGCCACCGCCGACCGTCCGGACGGGCCGGAGGAGGACCGCACGCACGGGTCCGCGGACAACAGCGTTCGGTGGACCAGGACGGGCTGGGACGAGCAGTCGGCGGGTGCCTGCAACACGTGGGCCGTGGAGGACGAGGCACTGGTGGAGTAGGACCGGGGCCCGGCGTTGTCCACAGGTTCCGGTTCCGCGTGTTTCATCGCCACCCTGCGTGGCAGGATGCTGACATGCCGGACACCCCCGCTCCTTCCGGCTCGTACGAGCCGGAGCACCCGTCCCCAGCCTCCCGAACCCCCTCCGCCACGAGGGCCCCGAGCGCCCGACTCCCGGTGGACACCACGGTGACCGCCGTCGTCCCCCCGGTGTCCCCGACCGAGGAACCCCCGACCGCCCCCACCCGTAACTGCGTGGAACTGCGCGTGCACGGGGTGAGCGGGGGCCAGGCCGAGGAACTCCTGGACGTGGAGCCCGCCATGCGGGTGGGCGGCGACCGCCTCGCCGGGTTCTTCCGCTGGCGGCGCGAGCCGGACACCCAGAGCGTTCCGGGGGTACGGCGCGAGATCTTCGCCTGGGGCAACCTCACCTCGGGCAGCGCCTCGCGGGCGTTCTGGCTCCTGCTCCTCCCGTTCATGATGCTCAACGTGGCGTACTGGATGCGGCCGGGGCACATGGTCCGGGGCCGTACCGGGGTCCGCAGAGCGGCCAGCACCGCCTACGGCGCGGGGGTACGCCTGCTGGCGCTGTCGTTGACGGTGCTCATCACCCTGGCCGCGGCCGGGGTGGGCATGGACCTGGTGGGGTGGCAGTGCGCCGGGCTGGGCGAGGCCTGTGTCCAGGCGCGCCCGTGGCTGGGGTTCCTGGCGTCGCCGTCCTCACCGCTGTCGACGCCGGGGTGGGGGCTGCTGGTGGGCGCGGTGCTGCCCGCGGCGGTGGTCCTGGTGCTGTGGCGGCTCTCCCGCAGAACGGCGGCCGACTACGAGGTCGTGACCGGTCCGGTACCGCCGGACCACTCCGAGGACGCCCCGCTGAGCCAGCCGGACTTTTGGCGCAACAGCGAGATCATGGCCCGTTTGAGGTCGGCGCACATCGCCGTGGCGGTGGCCACCGTAGCGGCCCTGCTGTTGGTGCCCGCTCTGGCGTTCGACCTGGCGGAGCGCGGCACGGGGGCGCCGACCGATCCGGCGCCATGGTGGATCGGGGCCGTGCTGGCGGTGCTGTTGGGGTCCGTGGCGGCGGCGAGTTCCGCGAGCGTGCTGGTCCCCGGGATGGACCCCCGGTGGAACGCGCGCGCCGACCGGTTCTGCCGGGTGCTGCGCGACACCACCCTGCTCCTCGTGGCGGCCGTGGCGGTGTACACGGTGTGGCCGCGCCCGGGTTGGGCCGCGCAGGGGCGCCTGCCCGGGAGCGGCACCATGCTCAACACCCTCTTCGCCGTCCAGGGCGTGCTGGTGGCGCTGCTCCTGGTGGCGGCCCTGGTGCTGTTCGCGGTGGACCGACCGCACGAGCGGACCGCCATGCGCGGGCTCGCGGGACCGTCGACGGCCGCGCTCGGCACCCTGCTGGGCGGGGGGTTCTCGGCGGCCGTGGTGTACCAGGGGTCGCGCTGGCTGAGCGGTTGCGGCTCCGTGAACGCCCCGGAGGCCGACTGCCTGCCGTTGTCGCCGCCGACCGCCTACTCGTGGTTGCAGTTGGCGTTCGCGTTCGAAGCGGTGATCGTGCTCGCCCTGGTGGCGGTGCTCGCGCTGCGTCTGCGCGGCGCGGTGCGGGCCGAGCTGCCGGAGGTCACCTCGCTGTACTCGCGGAGTGTGCGGGACCGCCGCACCTGGGACATCGCCCGCGCACGGGCCTCGGGTCGGATGACCGAGGTACTGCCCACCGTGCTGGCCGCGCTGCTGCTGCCAGCGGTTCCCCTGGTGGGGTTGGCTCTGTACTCGATCATCACCGGCAACCTGGTGGCCGGGCCCGTGGACGCCCCCATGGCGGTGGCCGGGGAGCTCCAGGGCGTGGCCCAGGGGGCACTGGACGCTCTGGTGGGTGTGGGTTCGATCATCGGTGCGGCGAGCCTGGTGGCCCTGGTGTGGATCGGTCGGAGCGCCTACCGGGACCGCCCGACCCGGCAGGCGGTGGGCGCGGTCTGGGACGTGGGCACCTTCTGGCCCCGGGTGGCGCACCCGCTGGCCCCGCCGTCCTACGCGGAACGCGCGGTGCCGCAGCTGACGGCACGCGTGGCGAGGATGGCCGACGAGGGCACCGAGGTGGTGCTCTCCGGCCATTCGCAGGGGTCCGTGCTGGCGGCGGCCACCGTGTGGCAGCTGCCCCGGAGCTGCCGGGGGCGGGTCTCGCTGCTCACCCACGGATCACCGCTGGACCGGCTGTACGCACGGTACTTCCCCGCCTACTTCGGCCCGGCGTCCTTCGCGGATCTCACCGGCCGGGTGTCGGCCTGGCGCAACCTGTGGCGGGTGACCGACCCGATCGGTGGACCGGTCAGACGCCGGGGTGCCGAAGGTGGCGGGGAGGTCCTGGACGTGGTCGCCCACGCGGAGCCGCTACCCGACCCCCGCTCCTACGACGCTCCGCCCGGGGAGGCCAGACGCCCGGAGATCCTGGGGCACTCCCACTACACGAGCGACCCGGCCTACGCCGGGGCCCTGTCCGAGATGCTGCCGAGGGAACCCGTGGCACCGAGGCGGGAGCCGCCGGGCGGACAGCGACGAGGCGGGTGAGGCCCCGGCACGGCGGGCCCCCGCGCCGTGAGCCGGGGCCGTGAGCCGGGGGCCGAGCGCAGCGCGGACGGCCACTGGCTGCCACGGGAGTGGACCCGGTGGGGACTCGGCACCGCTCGGCGGAGCCCGCCGGGTCGTGAGCCGGGGTTACCAGGGGCCGTAGGGGCCGTTGTTCTGGTTGCCGCCCACGCCCTTCACGGCGGGGCGGACGTCCAGCAGGAAGATGAGGGTGGCGACCAGGCCCAGGATGACGAACATGCCGGTCCCGGTGAGGACCGCGAGCAGGGAGACACCGGTGGCCACACCGGTGAGGATCACCCACAGCTTCTTGGTCTGCTTGTCCATCACCACGAAGGCCTGCTCGGGTGTGCGCAGGGCCTCGATGAACGCGTAGAGGCTGGCCACGAAGGTCACGAGGTAGATCAGCTGCCAGATCCAGAAGAACAAGACTCACTCCAGTCGCCACACGCGTCCGAACGGGGTTCCGCCCGCTCTCCACGTTAAACGGACCGGGTGCGGGGATCGTGCCCGAGCGAGGGGAGGATCACGAACGGGCCGATCTCACGGGGAGTCGGCTCCGGGCGGGCGCGTCGCGGCCGCCGGTCAGATCGGGATGTGCCAGAGACAGGTCACGGTGGCCAGCAGGAAGGCCGAGGCGCCCATGATCACGGCGCCCGCGTGGTAGGGAAGCTCGGTGTCGGGGCGCAGGAGCCGGTTGACCCTGCGCATCACGCCCGGTTCCGCGGCGTGCACGGCGGCCATGGCTCCGGCGGGAACCGGGGCGGGGCCGGCGGCACCGAACCGGAGCAGCGCCATGGCGAGTTCGCGGGAGGAGCTCCTGCGGCGGGCCTGGTCGTCGGCGCACATCTCGATGAGCAACGCGACGCTCTCGTAGTAGGTGCGCACCAGGTGCACGCGCGGGAAGGCCCGCTTGAGGGAGGAGAACGGGAGCAGCACCAGGTCGTGGCGCTCGCGCAGGTGGGCGTGCTCGTGGGCGAGCACGGCGGCGAGTTCGCGGGTGTCGAGCACCTCCAGCGCTCCGGCGCTGATCACCACCTGGGAGCGCAGCACGCCGGGCAGGCAGTACGCGGCGGCCGCGGGGTGGTCGACCACGCGCGCGCCGGGAACGTCGGGGTGCTCGCTGGCCACCAGTTCGAGGAGGTCGTGGTGGCGTCTTCGCACCCGCACCACCTGGACGAACGAGGCGACCAGACCGGAGAAGAGCACGAGGGTCAGGACCACCGCCAGGGCGACGGCCACGAGGTGGCTCACGCCCTCCACTCCCTGCGAGAACTCGGAGATGATGAACTCGCCGGTGTAGAGGTCGGTGGCGGCGGCCAGCAGGCCGCCCGCGGCGCCGAGCTCGTAGGAGGACAGGCCGTAGGCCAGCAGGGCGCCGATGGTGGACACGCCCCAGGCCAGGCCGAGCGCCTGCCAGGCGATGACCGCCGTGTAGGGACCACGGGAGGGCCACTTCGCCCGGTGGAGAACCTCCATGGCGACGAGGCAGCTGACCGCGACAAGGGTGAGGAGGGCGGCACTGACCATACGGACTAGTTCCTTGGCTGCTCGATTTCCGCGAGTGCGCGACGGAGCGCTTCAGCCTCCTGGCCGTCCATGGACTGGACGAAGGCGGCCAGGGCCGCGTCGCGGTCGACCGTCTGACCGAGTGCGTCGAACATCAGCTCCGACACGTAGTTCTCGCGGCTGGCTGCCGGACGGTAACGCCACGCACGTCCCTCACGTGCCCGGTCGACGACCTTCTTCTTGGCCAGTCGGTCGAGCACCGTCATGACGGTCGTGTGGGCCAGGTCCCGCTCGGCGAGAGCCTTGCCGACCTCGCGAACCGTCATTGGTTCGTTGCGTGCCCACAGTACATCCATCACCGCGCGTTCAAGTTCGCCAAGCCGATTCATGTTCACAAGTCTACGACCGTTAGTACTACTTGCCGTAGCACCCCCACGTTAGATCGGAATGCCCGTGGGGGAAGGGGTGCGGGACCCCGGCGTCGGGCGGGGCGCCCCGCCGTTCGGGGGGACGGGTCCAGCACCCGTCTACCGTGCCGCCTCCGTCCGACGTACGCTCCGTTCCATGGGACACCGGCATCCGAGCAAGCTCAAGAACCCCGAAGTGAGTCACGCGCGGGCCCGATGGCTGCTGCGGGCGGAACTCGCCGGGTGTGGCGCGTGCCGGGCCGAGGGCGACGAGGACGCCCTGTCCGATCTCGTGTCGGGCGGCGTCTTCGACTCCCTGATCACGGGGTTCGTCCTGTCCCGCGTCCAACAGTGGCACTCGCCGAGCCGCCCCGCGCGGTATCCCGCCACGGTGTACCGCATCGCCCCCATCGACGAACGCGACTTCTGGCGGCCCCCGACCCAGCACTGCATGCGCGTGTGCACGGTGACGGGCTCCGACGGGGACCGTGTGGACACCCTCCCCGCTCTCCGGGAACTGCGCCTGATGTCGGCCTCGGACCGCTCGCTGGTCCTGGACGACGTCGTCGACGGGCTGGCCGAAACGGAAGGTTGACCTTGAACGCCCTGCTCCGGCTCCCCCTCCTGGCCCTCCCCGGACCCCGGATGTCCCCCAAGCACGACAAGCCGATCGTCGGCCTGTGCGAGAGGTGCGGGGAGTACCTCAACGCCGGGGTGCGCACCTGCCCCAACTGCGGTCACTACAACGGGTGAGCCGCCCGGCGGGTCCGTGTTCGCGCCCGCTCGCTACCTGCCGGGGTCGGCGATCGGGGACGGATACCCCTCGACCCCGTCCCCGTCCGCCTCCAGCCAGGGGGCGTGCGCCCGGGCCCCGGGCAGGTCCGCCAGTTCGGGCACGTACCGCCGCACGTAGACGCCCTCGGGGTCGAAGCGGCGCGCCTGCCGCGACGGGTTGAAGGCGCGGTTGGGCCGGGTGTCGTTACCGGTACCCGCCGTCCACTGCCAGTTGCCGTACTCGTTGGCCACGTCGCCGTCGGTCAGGTGCGCGTCGAAGTGCGCGGCGCCCTCCCGCCAGTGCACCCGCAGCGTCCTGGTGAGGAAGGCGGCGGTGATCATGCGGGTGCGGTTGTGCATGAACCCCTCCCGGAGGAGTTGCCGCATACCGGCGTCCACGATCGGCACCCCCGTCCGTCCCTCGCGCCACGCCGCGAGCGCGTCGGGGTCGCGCCGCCACTCGCTGTCGCGCGGACGGTAGTCGTCGGTGGTGATCCTCGGGAACGCCGCCGTGACCTGGTGGTGGAAGTCGCGCCAGGCGAGTTGGCGCACGAACTCGGAACCGCCGGGGCGGTCCCGGGCGGCGACGGCGACCTCCAACGGGGAGAGGCAGCCGAACCGGAGGTCGGCGGACAGACCCGAGGTGGCCGCGCCGGGCAGGTCGTCGTGGCGGTCGCCGTAGTCGGCCAACCCGTCGTCGAGCCACGCGCGCAGGCGGTCGCGGGCGCGGGTCCATCCCCCGGCGGCGCGGTCCGGGGCCAGGTTCCCCGTTCCCTCACCGTCGTGCGCCAGGTCGGGGAGCGCGCCCGGTTCGAGCCCCGGGGGCAGGTCGAGGGAGTCGGGCGCGGGCAGGGGCTCCCGCCACCGCGTACCCTCCCACGCGCGCCAGTAGGGGGTGAACACCTTGTAGTGGTCGCCGCCTGCCGGGGTCACCCCACCGGGCGGAACCACGGTGAGCCCCGGGTGGGTGCTCACCTCCAGCCCGGTGGCGCGCAGGGCCTCCAGGCGGCGGGCCGCGAATCCGGTCACCCCCGCGCTCAGGTGCACGGCGCCGGCCCCGGTCTCCTCCGCGAGCCGTCGCACCTCGGTGGCGGTGTCGCCCCGGCGCAGCAGGAGGTCGCCGCCGCGCTCGCGCAGGCCCGAACGCAGGTCCGCGAGCGCCTCGCCCAGGTGGGCGCGGCGGTTGCGTGCGGCCCTCCCGAGGATCGCCGGGTCGAGGACGAAGACCGGCACGACGGGCCCGGTGGCGCGGACGGCGGTCGTCAGGGCGGGGTGGTCGTGCGGGCGCAGGTCCTGGGTGAACAGGACGATTACGGGGGTGCCCAACGGGACTCCTTCACTTTTCGAGATCATCACACTACTGGGAGTGTTCAGTGGTGATTACCTGACGCCCCACGGGGTAGAGCCCCTCACATGAACCCGCCCAGCCGTCCGGTCGTCGGTGTCTCCAGCTGCCTCATCGGGGCGCCCGTGCGCTACAACGGCGGACACTCGCGCTTCAGGTTCCTCACCGACGAACTGGACCGGCACGTCTCGTGGCTCCCGGTCTGCCCCGAGGCGGAGATCGGACTCGGGATACCCCGCCCCACGCTGCGCCTCCAGGAGGGGCCGACCGCCGCCCCCGGCGGGGAACGGGTGATCTCCAGCAAGGACGGCGCCGACCACACGGACGACCTCGCCCGGGTCGCGGACCGGCACCTGCGCGAGTTGCGCCGCGTGGACGGCTACGTCCTCAAGAACAAGTCGCCGAGCTGCGGCCTGTACGCGATGCCGGTCTTCGACGGGAACGGCGACCGCCAGCGCGGCACGGGCCGGGGCGCCTTCGCCGCGCGTCTGACCGAGCTGCTCCCCCACCTGCCGGTCGAGGAGCAGGGCCGTCTGTCCGACCCCGTCCTGCGGGAGCACTTCGTGGAGCGGGTGTTCGCGCACGCCCGGCTGCGCGCTCTGCTGGAGGAGGGATGGCGCCCGCGCGACCTGGTGGCCTTCCACACCCGGCACAAGCTCCAGCTGATGGCGCACTCCCCGGACGGCTACCGGGAGACCGGCCGGATCGTGGCGCGCGCGGGCGACGGCGACCCCGAGGAGGTCGCGGCCTCCTACACCGACGCCTTCCACCGCGCGCTCGCCGTCAAGGGCAGTCGCGGCAGGCACGCCAACGTGCTCCAGCACGTCTTCGGGATGATCAGCCCCCTGCTGGACGACGCCCGCAGGCACGACCTGCTGGCCGCGATCGAGGACTACCGGGAGACGCAGGCCCCGCTCAGCCTGCCGGTGGCGCTGTTGCGGCACCACTGCTCGGCCGAGGGCGTGACCTGGGCGACCGAGCAGACCTACCTGCGCCCCTACCCCGAGGCACTGCGACTCCGGCACCCCGTCGCGGTCTGATCCGGGGCGCCCCGGGGACCTCCCGACGGGGGCCCCGACTCGGGGCCCGCCGACCCGGCACGTTCCATGCGAATCGAACACATTCGACTACAGTGGGTGACAGTTCTCGGCCGCGGCGTGCGCGGTTCCCGGTTGCCCCCGACCCCGACCCCGAGGTCATCGACGTGTTCGTCTCACTACCCCGACGCGCCGCAGTGCTCGTCTCCTCCTGTGCCGTCGTCCTGCTCGCCACGTCCCTGGCCACGACACCGCCGGAACGCCTGGTCGAACGGATCGGAGAGCACCTCGCCGCGCCCGAACCGGAACTGACCCACGGCCACGCGCTGTTCCCCCCGCAACCGCTTCCCACTCCCACGCCCATCCCGCACCCGGGGCAGGTCGCGGTGTGCCAGGAGCCCGGGCGCGACCAGGTCGTCACCCTGCCGGACACCGGGGCCACCGACGACGGAGGGCGCCCGGTGTGGATACGGCGGCCGCCCGGCCCCGACAGCACCGACCTTCCCGTCCTCTACCTGCTGCACGGTTCCGCCTCCACCCACCGCACCCTGATGGACGCGGGCCTGGGTGCCCGGCTGGACCGGCAGATGTGCCGTACCGGCGTGGAGTTCGTCGTCGCCGCCCCGTACGGGCAGGAGAGCGGGGGCTCCACCACCGAGTGGGGCGACGCCCACGACGGCCGCTTCGCCCTGGAGAGCTTCGTCACCGAGGACGTCGTCTCCGCCGTCGAGGGGGAACACCCGCGACCCCGGTCGCTGCGCTCGATCGGCGGCTTCTCCATGGGCGGCTACGGCGCGGCCGCCCTGGCGCTGCGCCACCCCGACCTCTACTCCCAGGTGGTCGGATGGGCCGGGTACTACCGCGTGGACGATCCGCACGGGACCTTCGGAGAGGACACCGCGCCGCACTCCCCCGACCTCCTGCTGGGCTCCGACGACGTACGCGACCTCAGGTTCCTGCTCGTGGAGGGGCGCTCCGACCACACCCCGCTCCAGCGGGGCAGCATCCAGGGGGAGGCCGAGCGCTTCTCGGCGCTGCTCACCGACCACGGTATGACGGTGGACACCCTCCGGCCGAGGGGCGGCCACGACATGGGGACCTGGACATCCACCTTCCCCGACACCGTGGACTTCCTCGTCTCGGGATGGACCGCTACAGGGTGATCCCGGCCGGGTCAACCCCGGCCCCCTCGGACGGTCCGGTGGGGAACAGTGTGTACCTTCGTCGCTGTTGACGACTACGGCTCGCACGCTCGTTTCCTACACGACTCGGAGGAACCCCCGGTGTCCGGACCCCTGCCGCTGGGAGAGAAGTCGGCGGTTCCCTCGAGGATCGCGACCGTCAGTCTCCACACCTCCCCGTTGGACCAGCCCGGGACCGGCGACGCCGGAGGGCTCAACGTGTACGTGGTCGAGGTGGCCCGGCGCATGGCCGAGCGCGACGTGGCCGTGGACGTGTTCACCCGCGCGACCAGCGCCGACCTGCCCCCGGTCGTCGAGCTGGCTCCGGGAGTCAACGTGCGGCACGTGCCCGCCGGACCCTACGGCCACCTCGACAAGAACACCCTCGCCGACCACCTGTGTCCGTTCGTGTTCGGGATGCTGCGCGCCGAGGCCCAGGGCGACCCCGGCCACTACGACCTCGTCCACGGCCACTACTGGCTCTCCGGCAGGGCCGGGGTGATGGCGGCCCGCCGCTGGGGCGTGCCGATGGTGCAGTCGATGCACACCATGGCCCGTGTCAAGAACGCCGCCCTGGCCGAGGGCGACACCCCCGAACCCGAGGCCCGGGTGCGGGGCGAGGACCAGCTGGTCCGGCAGGCCGACCGGCTCATCGCCAACACCGACGACGAGGCCCGCCAGCTCACCGGCTTCTACAACGCCCGCCAGGAGCAGATCAGCACGATCCCCCCCGGCGTCGACCTGGACACCTTCACTCCGGGCTCGCGCGGGCGGGCGCTGGAGCGGATCGGCCTTCCCCGGGACACCGAACTCCTGTTGTTCGTGGGGCGCGTGCAAAGACTCAAGGCCCCGGACGTCCTCATCCGCGCCGCCGCCGACCTGCTCGAACACGACCCCTCACTGCGTTCCCGCCTGGTGGTCGGGATCGTCGGCGGGCTCTCCGGCGGGGGCAGGCACGAGCCGCGGCTGCTCACCGACCTCGCGCGTTCGCTGGGCGTCGCCGACGCGGTGCGGATCGAGCCGCCGCAGGACCGACAGCGTCTGGCCGACTACTACCGGGCCGCCACCGTGACCGTGGTCCCCTCCTACTCCGAGTCGTTCGGCCTGGTGGCCGTCGAGTCGCAGGCCTGCGGCACCCCGGTGCTGGCCGCCCGGGTCGGCGGGCTGACCACGGCGGTCGCCGACGGTGTCTCCGGGGTGCTCGTGGACGGGCACGACCCCCGGCACTACGCGGCGGAACTGCACCGGATGATCACCGAACCGGCCTGGCGTGCCAAGCTGGCCGAGGCGGGCCCCCGACACGCCGCCACCCTGGGGTGGTCGCGGACGGTGGACGAACTCCTGGACGCGTACCGGGACACCCTCGCCCCGCGCGGGCTGCGGCTGGCCCAGGCCCGCTGACACGGGAGCGAGGAGGAGCGCAGTGACGAGAGGCGAAGGCGTGGCAGCGGAGACCGAGCGCGAAGGCGCCATCAGGGCGATCGACGAGGCCGTCGCGGAGGCCGGCCTGGAGGTCGAACGCCCGCGTGAGGGGTCGTTCCTGGTGACGCTCCCCGGCACGGCCAAGCTGAGGACCATGGTGTGGCTGGAGGCCGGACCGCACAGCCTCACCCTCACCTCGTTCTTCTGCCGCCAGCCCGACGAGAACCACGCCGCGTTCTACCAGTGGCTGACCCGGCGGAGCTCGGACATGTACGGGATGGCGTTCGTCTCCGACGACGTCGGCGACGTGTACGTCCGGGGACGGCTGCCGCTGGGCGGCGTCACCCCCGCCGAGGTGGACCGGCTGCTGGGCTGCGCGCTCACCTACTCGGACGAGAACTTCAACACCGCGCTGGAGCTGGGCTTCGCCACGGCGATCCGCAAGGAGTGGAAGTGGCGGACCTCGCGCGGCCACGACACCCGCAATCTGCGGGCCTTCGCGCACCTGGCGGAACCGCCCGCCGAACAGTAGGCCCCGCCGTGGGCGGCCCCCCGGGCGCAATCGCTAGGCTGGCCCCCATGGGAACTCTGGTACTGCTTCGACACGGCGAGAGTGTCTGGAACGCGAAGGGCCTGTTCACCGGTTGGGTGGACGTGGACCTGTCCGCGCAGGGCGAGGAGGAGGCGCGCCGGGGCGGCGAGCTCCTCAAGGCCGCCGGGGTGACCCCGGACGTGCTGCACACGTCTTTGCTCAAGCGCGCGATCCGCACCGCGAACCTCGCGCTGGAGACCGCCGACCTGCACTGGCTGCCGGTCGAGCGCTCCTGGCGCCTCAACGAGCGCCACTACGGCGCCCTCCAGGGCAAGGACAAGGCACAGACCCGCGAGGAGTACGGCGACGACCAGTTCATGGTCTGGCGCCGCTCCTACGACACGCCCCCGCCGCCCATCGCCGACGACGACCCCTACTCCCAGGCCGGGGACGCCCGCTACGGCCTGCTCCCGCCGGAGCTGCTGCCGCGCACCGAGTGCCTCAAGGACGTGCTGGACCGCGCCCTTCCGTACTGGTACGACAGCATCGTCCCGGACCTGGCCGCGGGCCGGACCGTCATGGTCACCGCGCACGGCAACTCGCTGCGCGCCCTGGTCAAGCACCTGGACGGGATCAGCGACGCCGACATCGCGGGGCTGAACATCCCCACCGGCATCCCGCTGGTGTACGAGCTGGACGACGCGTTCCAGCCGACCAACCCGGGCGGCACCTACCTCGACCCGGAGGCCGCCAAGGCCGCCATCGAGGCCGTCGCCAACCAGGGCAAGAAGTAGCCGTCACCCGATCCGTTCCGTGCCCGTGCCGCCGTCAGGCGGCGCGGGCACCGTCGTCCGGGGCCGGACCCGGGCGGACGGGTCAGTAGACCAGCGCCTGGGCGCCCTCGCGGAGGGTCTCCTCCACGAAGGTCGCCGCGCCCGCGATCCGCACGCCCTCGATCAGGTCCTCCTGCGAGAGCTCCCTGCGGGCGGCGCACTGGGTGCACACCGTGACGCTCCCGGCGGCGAGCACACCCGCGAGGAGGTCCTGGAGCGGTGCGGCGTGCGGAAGCTCGAACCGCTCGGCCCGGCCGGGGAGGGCGAACCAGGAGGCCTCCCCGGTCAGCCAGAGCGAGACGTCCGCGCCGCTCGCGACGGCGGTCGCCGCGACCGTGAGGGCCTGGTTGCAGCGTTCCGGGGAGTCCTCACCGGCCGTGACCTTGATCACCAGGGAACGAGTCATGCGGCCAGCCTACTCAGAAGGCGGTGGCGGTGAGGACGGTGCCCGCGATCGCGCACAGGGCGAAGGCCGTCAGGAGCAGGACCGCCTCGCGGCGGCGGGGGGAGACCCGGGCCGGGCCCTCCTCGACGCCGTGCTCGACGGTGAGCGGGGAACCCTCGGAGGCGACCAGCACCACGCGCCCGTCACGGAGCTCGACGTTGCCGGTGACGCGCACGCGCGCGCCCTGGCGGATGATCCACTCGCGGTACTCGAACTCGATGGTCTCGCCGCGGAAGACACCGGAGATACGGCCCCGCACCCTCGGCAGCAGGTCGTCGGCGGCGGCGGGGACCCCGGGCTGGGGGCGGCCGACCAGGCGCTTGAGGCACAGCTCCGGGTCGCGCGGCTCCGCGCCGGAGGGGTCGACGTAGACGCGTTCGGAATCGCCGGTACGCCCCTCGGCGACCAGCCCGAACAGTTCCTCCGAGCCGTAGTCGGCGATGGAGTCGCAGGCGCGCTCGGTCACCGCGCCCTCGGCCCGGTCGCGGACGAGCGGGCGGTAGTGCCGGAGCACCTCGTGACCGTGCCAGACGCACTCCGAGCCCGCGAGCCCGGACTCGATGGGGCCGGAGGGGCCGGGGGCGGCCACGCCGGTGAGCGTCACCCTCTGGCCCTTCAGCGGCACGAGGGCGCTCGGGAGGAGCTGGGCCAGCCCGCGCTGGCGCAACCAGCGGCGCAGCCCCACGACGGTCAGCGGCAGCAGGACCACCGCGACGGCGAGCAGCGCCACACCGATCACCATGAACACAGGCAGCCCCTTAGTAAGCGCGTCGGAGGTCAAGGACGACTGCGGGCGCCGAGCCCCAAGGACACACCGCGTCTGTTGACAATCTTTACCAGTTCTCCAGGAAAGCGGGGCCAATTGGGCATGTCCAGTCCAAGGCTCCCCGATGGCACGGAACGCACCCGCGGCGGGGCGTCACGGAGAGGTTCGGGGCGCCGCTAGGCTCGTTGGTTATGGACGCTGAGGTACACCCCGATCTGGAGAAACTGTCGTTCCTGTTCGGACGCTGGGAGGGCGTCGGCGTCGCCGGATACGCCGACGAGGAAGAGCTCCAGTTCGGGCAGGAGGTCGAGTTCGCCGTCAGGGACGGAGCCCCGTACCTGGACTACCGGAGCCGTGCCTGGCGGATGAAGGCCGACGGCACGCTCGGTGAGCTCATCACGGAGGAGTCCGGCTACTGGCGCGCCCTGTCCGAGGAGGACACCGCCCAGTACGCCAAGGACGACGAGAAGAACATCATCCACCTGGAGATCCTGGTCGCCCACAACGAGGGCTTCATCGAGTCCTACCTGGGCAACGTGTTCGCGAACCGGGTGGAGATGGCCACCAACGCGGTGATGCACACCATCACCGGCCTGGAGGTCCAGGCCTCGCACCGCCTCTACGGACTGTTCGGCGAGGACCGGGACACCCTCGGCTACGCCTGGGACCTGGCCGCGCGCGGGCACGACCTGCGCTCGTACATGTCGGCGCAGCTCAAGAAGGCGGGCGGCAACTAGCCGCACACGGGCGCGGTTCGCCTTACTCCGACCGGGAGGGTCGGAGGAGGGAAGGGGCGAACCCCGGGCTCTGTCCCGCGTGTGCGGGGCCGGTCGGACCAGGTCCGGCAGCCCGGGGTTCGGGTGTCCGTCAGGGATTCGCACGAACGACGTCGAGCGAATGCTCGGCGTCGCCCTAGCGGACGGCCACCTCGCCAGTCCTCGAGTGAATCATTTCTCGGACCACCTCCTTTCCTGCGTGCCTCGAAGGTACGTCCCCCGGCCACGGTGGGGCAAATGTTTTTCCGGGCGGCGTCGCGCCTGCTCACGCGCGGTCCTCACGGGAGTTCGGCGGGCCGGATAACCTCGGTTCCATGACTTCGCCGCTGCTGACCACACCGGGTGCCGTGAGCGCCGACAGCCCCGACTCCGACGTCGCCGCGCACTACGGCGACCCCTCCCACGAGGCCCGCGCGATGGAGCGCTCCAGCGCCTGGGTCGACCGGAGCAACCGGGGCGTGGTGCGCGTGACCGGACCCGACCGCCTGGGCTGGCTCAACGACATCACCAGTCAGCTGACCCGGGACCTGGCCCCCGGAACCGCCACCGAGGCCCTGGTCCTGGACACCCGGGGGCACCTGCGCCACCATCTGTCCCTCGTGGACGACGGCGAGACCACCTGGGTGCACACCGAGCCCGGCGGCGGCGCGGGCCTCGCCGAGTTCCTGGACTCCATGGTGTTCATGCTGCGCGTGGAGGTCGAGGACCTCTCCGAGGCGATCTCCGTGCTGACCGTGCTGGGCCCGGAGCGCGCCCGGGTCGCCGACGCGGCCGAGGGCGTGGCACGGCGCGAGACCGAGGACGAGACCGACCTGTTCGTGCCCTCCGGCGACCTCGTCGCGGTCGCGGAGAAGCTCACCGCCGCCGGGGCCCGACCCGCGGGGATGTGGCCCTACGAGGCCCACCGGATCGCCGCGCACCGGGCGCGCCCCGGTCTGGACTCGGACGAGCGCTCCATTCCGCACGAGATGGACTGGATCGGCTCCGCCGTGCACCTGGAGAAGGGGTGCTACCCCGGTCAGGAGACCGTGGCGCGGGTGCACAACCTGGGCCGTCCGCCCCGCCGACTGGTGATGCTGCACCTGGACGGGACCGTCGAGAGGCTCCCCAAGCTCGGCAGCGACATCGAGTTGGACGGGCGCAAGGTGGGCCGGGTGGGGACCTCGTCCCGCCACCACGAGCTGGGCCCGATCGCCCTCGGCCTGGTCAAGCGCACCGTCCCCGTCGACGCCGACCTGGTCGTGGACGGGATCGCTGCCGGGCAGGAGGTCATCGTGGACCCGGACACCGGCGCCAACGCCGACCTCGACGACTTCCGCCGCAGGCCCAGGTAGGCGGGCGCGGCCGACCCGACGGGTCCGACGCGGGCGGGGGCGGACCGGATCACCGGCCCGCCCCCGCCCCTTCCGTGTGAGGTCAGGGGACGAGGACGATCTTGCCCCGGGTCCGGCCGGTCTGGTTGAGGCGCCAGGCCTCGGCCGCCTCCGCCAACGGGAACTCCCGGTCGACGTGCACGCTCAGAGCGCCCCGGTCGGCCAGACCGGCGAGTTCGACCAGGTCGTCGTGGTCGGGCCGCACCCACACGTACTGGCCGCCGAGGGCGAGCACCCCCGGGTCGGCGATCGACACGACCCGGTCGGGCCGGTCGGTGACCGGCAGCTCGGCCACCCCGCCGCCCACGAAGTCGAGGACCGCGTCCACGCCCCCTGGCGCCAGTTCCCGCACCCGCTCGGCCAGCCCGTCCCCGTAGGTGACCGGTTCCGCGCCCAGTTCCCGCAGGTACTCGTGGTTGCGCTCACTGGCGGTGCCGATGACCCGCGCGCCCCGGTCGACGGCGATCTGCACGCCGAACGCGCCCACGCCGCCAGCCGCCGCGTGCACCAGCACCGTGTCACCGGCGCCCACGGCGACGCGCTGGAGGGACTGGAGCGCCGTCAGGCCCGCGAGGGGTACCCCGGCGGCCTCCTGCCAGCTCAGCGAGGCGGGCTTGGGGGCGATCAGTCGGACGCTCGCGGAGACCAGCTCGGCGTAGGAGCCGTTGCGCGCCCAGTCCTTGCGGACGTAGCCGTAGACCTCGTCGCCGACCGCGTACTCCCCCGCGTCGAAGCCGACCGCCTCGACCACGCCCGCGACGTCCCAGCCCGGGATCAGCGGGAACGCCGCCTCCATCACCGGGTCGAGCCCGCCTGCCGCGAGCTTCCAGTCCACGGGGTTCACCCCGGCCGCGCGGACGCGGATCAGGACCTCCCCGGGTGCCACCTTGGGATCGGGCAGGTCCACGAGGGACAGGTCGTCGGCGGAACCGTACTGCTGTAGTGCTATGGCCTTCATGTCCGTTGACAAGGAGCCGTACCGGGGATTCATTCCGTCCGGACGCGACGGGGCCGGTGGGATATCCCTGTCCCCCGGACTCGGCCCCGCCCCCGTGCTCGACGGGGCGTCAACAAGCCGGGACCGCGCGGCCGCTGGTGAGGTCCATCCCCGCCTGGTCTCGGGCACATGTGGCCCCCTGGGGGCGTCCAGGGGGTCACATGGCTTCTCGGGGTTACGACTCGGCGCGAGCGGTGGAGAGCAGGGCCACCCACTCACGGCCGGGGAACAGGATGTGCCCCTGGTCTCGGTGCTGGGTGTCGCGGACCGCCGAGGCGCCGGGGAGGTCGGCGACCTCGACGCAGTTACCGGTCGCCTGGCTGTAAGAGGACTTACGGAAGAGAAGTTCAGTGGGCTGGGGATGCATGAGTAGGCCTCCGCCGGGGGTGGGAACACGGGCTGCTTCATGCACTGTCCTGCCCACTGCTCTGAGGAGAAGTCCCGAATCGTGTCCGACGGTGGACATCCGAACCCGCTCTTGGCCTGTGGCTCAGATATACGGCGGTCATGGGGCATCGAGCTACAGAGAGGGACCAGCGGATCTCCTCGCTGGCCCCTCCGCTCGGCCAGCTACACGCTCCGGGTAATCGTGCTCAGCGCCGCCTGCCACTCCGTCGCGCTGAACAGAAGATGACCGTGCTCACGGTTCTGGGTGTCACGGACAGCCGAGGCGCCGGGGATGTCGGCGACCTCCACGCAGTTCTGTTGCTGCGTGTAGGAGGACGTGCGGAAGGTGAGTTCGGTGATGTGGGGGTGCATGGGTGGGGCCTCCGCTGGGGGTGGGGGTACGGACTGATTCATGCTCTGTCCTGCCCACCGCTTGGAGGAGAACGCCCTGAACTTGTGCCCAGCAGGGGATAGTCGAACCCACTGTTCACCCCTAGGTCCACCGCGTGCGGATGCTGGTGAGCCGAGGAGAAGGCCCCGGCCACGAGAATCCAAGCTCAAGGGCAGGGGCCCTCGCGTTGCCTATGGGGACAGCGAACTCAGCAGTCCCGCACGAGTTCGATGCCGATCGCAACCACACCCAGCGCTTCGCGCTCGGCCGGGTAGATCTCCCGGATGTTGCGGAGCTGATCAGCCTTGGACGCGGTCGGGTTCACCGACGAAACGGGTTCGTGGTCGAACATCTCATCGAAGTCCCGGTAGCGGGCGATCCGGGTGATCCGCGTGAGCACTTCCTCGTCGCGGCACTTGAACCGCAACAGGTCGCCCTCCTTGAGCCGCTTGCGGGATGAGTCGTTGACCCTGATCTCGGTTGTCTTCTCGCCCGAGGTGATCAGGTCGAAGTACCTCTTGTAGATGCCCATCTCGTGCGCACGGGGGCGCTGGTCGAGGTCGGCAGGTCGGTTGCTCATGAGTCGTCCGAGTTCCTTGACGTAGCGCTGATCTTCGCCGTGTTCGGCTACTTGGTGGAGGCGCGCAGGAGCGCGGTCCACTCTCCGGTCGGGAACTCAAGGTGCCCGGCTTCGCGGTTCTGGGTGTCACGTACAGCGGACACCCCGGGCAGGTCAGCGACCTCGACGCAGTTCTGCGACTGGATCTGGCTGTAAGAGGACTTACGGAAGAGAAGTTCAGTGGGCTGGGGGTGCATGAGTAGGCCTCCGCCGGGGGTGGGAACACGGGCTGCTTCATGCACTGTCCTGCCCACATCCGGGCCACTGCTCAGAGGAGAACGTCCCGAACCCCTGTCCAGCACCGGACAACCGAACCTGCTCCCCCGTACGGGCCGGGGGATTACAGTGCGCGCACTTTCAGGAAAAGCACGGCGAAGACCCCCAGCACGCATGACCTGAGGCCTTCGCGGTGTTCAGCTACTTGGTGGAAGCACGCAAGAGCGCCGTCCACTCTGCGGTCGGGAACTCAAGGTGCCCGGCATCGCGATTCTGGGTGTCACGTACGGCGGACACCCCGGGCAATTCGGCGACCTCGACGCAGTTCTGCCCATGGGAGCTGCTGTAGCTCGACTTGCGGAAGGTGAGTTCGGTGGTGTGGGGGTGCATGGGTGGGACCTCCGATGAGGGTGGGTGACATCTACTTCGGCGGTTTCGAGTCCCTGGCCTCGTGCATCCATGCCAGGGGCGACCTGTCCAGCGCGAGCTTCGCGAGGCGTTGCGCGGAGTCGGTCCGCAACGACGCCAACGAAGTATCGATCCACGCCTGGGTGTCCGTGCCCTGCTCCCGGTACTCCAGCGCCTGGAGAAGGCATTCGAGCTTGTCTGCGTCCTTCGCACACCGGGCCTCGGCGGACTCCCTGGCCTCGTACTCCGTTTCCGCACCGACGATGAGCCGTGCCAGACCCTGCGACATTCCGGCCGTCTGATCGGCGGTCACCTCGCTGTTCTGGGACGCCTTCAGGTACCGCTTGCCGATGTAGGGGATGTCCGTCAGTCGTGTCTCCTGGGTGTCATGGAACAGGGCGAGGAACGCGGCACGCTCCGGGTTCGCGCCCTCCAGCTCCGCGATCACGGCCGCGACGAGTGCCGCGCGGTGCGAATGGTCGGCGATCGACTCAGGAGCGGGAACACCAACGATCACCCACCCCGTGCGCTTGTACCGCTTGAGCAACCCCGCCTCGTACAGGTAGTCGAGAGTCCGCAGGTCCGTCTGCTCTTCCATGGAAACCCTTCTAGCGCCGTCGAACCGTGCTCAGTGCCGCCCGCCACTCAGTCGCGCTGAACAGAAGATGACCGTGCCCACGGTTCTGAGTGTCACGGACAGCGGCACTGTTGGGGAGGTCGGCGACCTCCACACAGTTACCGGTCGGCTGGCTGTAAGAGGACTTACGGAAGAGAAGTTCAGTGGGATGGGGGTGCATGTGTGGGACCTCCGCTGGGGGTGGGACACGGACTGCTTCATGCACTGTCCTGCCCACTTCCGGGCCACTGCTCAGAGGAGAACGTCCCGAACCCCTGTCCAGCACCGGACAGCTGAGTCTGCTTCCTGCCCGCAGAGCCGCAGGGCGAAGTGGGCTTTGGGAACTCTGTCAGGACGTAGAGCGAGCCCCGACCACGCAGGTCGGGGCTGTTTCTCGTAAGACTCAGAACTGGTCGGCACCCACTGCCTGGCCGATGGGGAAGGTGTGTCGGGTCGCGGCGCAGATCGTCTCCAGCGCGTGGATCGGCACGTCCTTGGTCGAGTAACTAATGCGGAGTACCTGCACCACCCACTCACCAGGGATATCCAAGAGATCAGCCTCGTAGGGTGTGGGCGGCCGAGCCGTCAACGTCTCCGAAGCATGTCCGAACTCGTGCCCCAGGTCCTCGATGGCAGCCTGGAGTGTGGGAAGAACGAAACCCTCTCCGTCCAGACGGGTGTTCTCACCGACGTCTACCCGGAAGTAGGAGGTCGAGATCCTGACAGGCACCTCGTTGGCCCAGAACATCTTCCGCCTCGCGATCACCTGGGCACCGGGCTCCACCCGAAGGCCCAGGGCGACATGCTCGTTCGCGGGCTCCTGTCCCACGAACAGCATCTTCCGCTTCGGCGTCAGACCTTGCTGCTGGGCTTCGGTGAGATAGAGGCTCTTGGACCCTCGTGTGCTCGGAGGGGTTGGCAGTGCCCTCTGCACCAACACACGAGGACGTGGGTCTACGGGTCCTGTAGGTGCCTTGTGCACCGAGTCTGCGCCTGGTGTGTTCACTGGGAAACCTCCGGTGGGGGTGGGGACACTGCCACAAACAGAGTCCTTCCCGAAAACGGGACCCGCGCTTAGAGGAAAACGTCCCCAGGAGCCGAAGGTGACGCATCACGAGGAGCGCTGTGCTCGTACGACGGAGGACGCTCTGTAACAGAGCGCTCAGGTGCAACAGGCCCCCCGGTCAGAGCGGAGGGCCTGTTTGCTTCCCAGGGGTCTACTGGTCGGCGCGGATGGCGCCAAGGACAGCGGACCACTCGGGCCCGGCGAACCCCAACGTGCCGAGATCCCGGTTCTGGGAGTCGCGCACAGCGGAGCCGTGGGTGAGGTCGGCGACCTCCACACAGTTGGCGTTGCTCGTGGCGGAGTAGCTGGACTTGCGGAAGGTGAGTTCGGTGGTGTGGGGACGCATGTGTGGGACCTCCGCCGAGGGTGGGAACTTGGCTGACTCACACAGTCCTGCCCACTTCTGCGCCCCATGCGTCGTGTAGGTCTCATTGGCTGCGGACACTTGGGCTGACGAGCGCAACAGACAGGCCTCGGCCGGTTCAGCCGGGGCCTGCTGGATGCCAGGGTCTACATCTGGTCGGTACGGATGGCTCCGAGGGCGGCGGCCCACTCCGGACCGGCGAACCCCAGAGCACCCAAGTCGCGGTTCTGGGTGTCGCGAACCAGGTGCTCACTGGGGAGGTCGGCGACCTCCACGCAGTTCTCAGTGCGGCCCTGGCTGTAGGAGGACTTGCGGAAGGTGAGTTCGTTGGAGTGGGGATGCATGAGTGGGCCTCCGCTGGGGGTGGGGACATGGACTGACTCATGCACTGTCCTGCCCACATCCGGGCCACTGCTCAGAGGAGAACGTCCCGAACCCCTGTCCAGCACCGGACAACCGAACCCGCAACTAACTCGTGGGTCCGCTGCATACCGTGATTCCGGCCGATGAGAAGACCCCGGCCACGAGAACTACTCAAGTGTGGCCGGGGCCCTTGTCCGCTACGCGGCTACCGTTCTGTACGCGCGGTGCTCAGCATCGCGGCCCACTCCTGAGACGCGAAAGTCAGGTGCCCTGCATCGCGGTTCTGGGTGTCACGGACAGCCGAGGCGCCGGGGAGGTCGGCGACCTCGACACAGTCACGATTGGTGCTGGAGTAGCTCGACTTGCGGAAGGTGAGCTGAGTGGATGAATGCATGTCGGCTGCTTTCTACAGGGCGTCGTGGATCTTCTTCATGGTGCGGATCGACTCCGCGTGTGACTGGGCTGTGACCTGGAGATGATCGAACACATGCCGGTACTCGCCAACCTCCTCCGTTTCCTCCAGGAACAACCCCTCTGTCCTTGATTCGAGGTAGACAATCGGTGCGTCCATCTCGTCGGGGAAGTCCAAGATGACGAACGGTCCTGACACACCTGGATGAAGCCCGGCGGCAAACGGAAGTACCTGGATAGTGATTCCGTTGTCAGGGTTCTCTGCTGCGTCGATCAAGTGCCGAAGTTGCCCGGCTGCAACACCGTCTTCCGTTGGCATGCGGCGCAGGGCGGATTCATCGATCACAGCCCACACTGTCGGCGGCTGGTCGCCCACGAGAATGTCTTGCCGGGCCATGCGAGCCTCAACTTGGCGCGTGACTTCGTCGGACGGCGTGGCCAGGCTGGCCCGTATGGAGGCGGCCGCGTAGCCCTCAGTCTGGAGCAGTCCGGGGACGACGACGGGCTGCCACGTGGAGACAACAGAAGCCTCTTCCTCGAACCCGACCAGACTGTCGGGCACGAAGACATCCTTGAACTTGGTCCACCAGCCACGTTCTCGGGACTGTCGAGCAAGGTCGATAGTGGCCTGCCGTGTCGCCGTGTCCTCAACCTCGTAATAGTCCAACAGCTGCCTGATGTTACCCAGATCAGGTCTGACCCACTTGTTCCCCTCCATGTGAGCCAGTCTCCCGCGCGACCACTCTAAGTCAGCGGTGACGGCCTCCAGCGTCGCCCCCTTCTCGCGCCGGAGCTGGCGAAGCACGGCAGACAGACGTCGCCTACGCACGGTGGGGCTGATTCTCCTGCTCATGGGGCCTCTCCCTGGGGTGCTGCTGCCGATCGTATGGGGATCTTCCCAAACAGGCATCTTTCGGAATCCTGGTATCGGATTCCGTTGATCCCCTTGCAAAGATTAGATTCCGAAGTTCATCATAGGAGAGCATTCACTCGACCCGCTCTCATCCAGCGGCATCCTGTACCGGAGGTGTGCGCTGATGGCGCCCCGTTACCTGAAACTCTGCGAGCTGGCATGTACGCGCTACCTCGCGTCCGAGGCGATGCGTCGCCGTCGCCCTAGGCAGGCGGCCCGTGTGCGGGCCTTCGCCGCGAACCCTCGCCGCCACCACCCATCCCGCTCCTGGAACCCTGTGATCCCCTCGCCCCGCAGGCCGATCGACGCGGTCCCGGTGGAAGTCCTGCGGGCAGTCCTGGCTGGGTTGCGGCGTTTGGTGGTGGTCCCGTGAGGCCCGCTCCGCCGTTCTCGCCCGAACTCGCCCACCGCGAGGTGGTGGCCCCCGTGGCGAGTTTCATCAAGCCGTTCCACTCCCACTACTTCTCCCGCACCGTGGGACCCCCGTACCGCAAGCGCCAGTACTCGTTCGCCGGACTCCCCGGACTCATGCCCCTGGTGCGGGCGTTCTTGGACACCAGTGCGGCGGAGAGGTGTGAGGAGTTCCAGTTCCTGTTCACCCTCCTCGGGTCAGAGTTGGTCAACAACGCGATCGCCCACAGTCGGTCTAGTGAGCGGGGCAGTACGTACACGTTGACGGTGGATCGGGGTGCGAAGGGGATGACGCTGATCTGCCGCGACCAGGGCAGCCGTCTGCCGCAGGAGAAGGGCAACTTCACCGCCGCCACGTTTGAGCAGATCGAAGCCGGAACCGCAACGGGTCGGGGTCTGGCGCTGATCAATGCGTTGGCGGACCGGTGGGGCGACAACGGCGACCCGAAGTTCCGCCAGGTCTGGTTCTTCCTGGCCTACGACCTGACCGACAACCCGTGGAGCCACATCGACACCGAGAACACCGACGACGCCGAGGACATCGGCAAGAACGAGGTGGAGTGCTGATGTTGGACATCGACACCAGGGACCTGCTCTCCTGCGCCGGAGACGCCCTCACCGCCCCCAGGCACCTGACGCCCGCCCAGGTGGACGTGTGGCACAACCACACCCTGCGCAACCGCATCCCGATGGTGCTGGAGGCGCTGCGGATCGCCGGAGACGAAGGCGACGCCGAGCGGGCCATGGCGCTCATCGACCAGGCGGTGCATGACTACCCCGCACCCACCCGGATTCCCGGCAACAGGCCGGTTCCGGGGGCGGTGCCGAGGCAGACCACCCCCGCCCAGACGTTCCCGGTTCTCGAACGCGAGCTGTCGGAGCTGCTGCACACCCACTGGGTCATGACCATCGAAGGAACTCCCCCCAACGAGGTGTTCGTAGGCCGACGCCCGCTCGGTTGGACGGGTCAGGGTGATCCGTTCGAGAGGATCACCGCCCCGACCCGCACCGAACTGTTCCGTCTGCTCGCCCAGCGCCACCGCGCCGACCACCAGGACGACCCAGAACCCCCGACCGCCGCCTAAAGGCGCTCATGAAAAAGCTCTGGCGGGTGCGACAACACCCCCAGAGCAGGCCGACAAGCTCCATCGTCTAAGAGAAGAGATTGCCGACATGGCCATTGTGCCGCACACCCCTGCCCTGAACCACACGGTCGCCCCGCCCGAGCCCGCGTTGCGGTGGGAGTGCCGGGTCTACCCCGGACAGCTCTCCCACACCAGCCGAGTCCGCTCCGACCTGGACACTGACCTCAACCGCCTGCTCTCCCTCCCGGGCGAGGTGCGGGGGGAGATGGTGTTGTGCGTCAGCGAGATGTTCGCCAACGCGTGCGAGCACTCTCGTTCGGGTCAGGACCCGGAGGGAAGGGTGGTCCGCACCCTGGAGTCGCCGGTCCCGGGGCTGGTGAGGGTGTCGATCATCGATGACGGTGCCAGGACGGATACCACCACCGACTCCCTTCCGAGGGTTCCGCGCAGGAGGACCAAGCGCGAGTGGGAGCGGGCCGAGCGCGGCCGGGGCCTGCTGATAGTTGGTGAGCTGGCGTCCCGGTGGGGGTTCCGTCCGGTGCTGGACTTCCCCTTCTGCGAAGGACTGGGCACGGTCATCTGGGCCGAGTTCACCCTCCCCGCCTTGGCCACCGCTAGGGGCACCCGATGACGGCGCACGTCAGCGCTCAGGTGCGGTCGGTCCTGACCGCACCCCGAGGCCACCGCTTCACCCGACCGGCCGGGCGCCCTCTGCGAGCCGCCCCGATTCCGCCGAAGGCACCCCAGACACAGGCACCTCAGACGGAGGCACCGCGCTCGGAGATGCCCTGGGAGGAAACCCACCAGGCCCGACAGGAACGCCTACTGCGCCAGATGAACGGCAACCCCCGGGTCGCGTACATGCTCCAACACGGGCCCGTCCCGCACTGGGTGAAAGTCGCCCGCCAACACCGCGAACAAGCCGCCCGCGAAGCCCGACAGGCTGCCACTCACGCTCGGGCTGAACCCGAGACGGAACCGCAGCCCGCCGCCCGCACCCGGGGCCGTCACCGGGCACCGCGCCGCTGGTGGGGATGGCCCGCCACCGCCCTCGGAACCGTCCTCCTCCTCGGCCAGACCGCCATGGAAACCCTCGGAGCGAGCCTGGCACCCGACATCGGCATCCCGATCTAACCGAACGAACAACAACGGGGCCCGGCATAAACGCCGGGCCCCGGGGCGGTCATCGCGACCGCGCCACCGCCCCGTAGGGGGTCCGTCCTAGCGCAGGGCGGCCGCCAGACGCTCGTCGTGCAGACGCTCGCCCCAGGCCGGGGGAAGCGGGTTGAGCTGGCCGACGCGCCAGCGCAGCAGCAGGTCGGCCAGCTGCGGGTTGCGCGGCAGGGCCGGACCGTGCAGGTAGGTGCCGAGGATCTGCCCCTGGTAGGCGCCCTCGGTGTGGTCGTCGTTACCGATCCCCTTCACCGTGGTGGACAGCGGCCGGGCCTGCGGGCCGATCTGCGTGCGCCCCTGGTGGTTCTCGAAACCGGTGATCCGGCCGACACCCAGGGCCGGGTCGACGTCGGCGACGATCTCGCCCACGGCTCGGGTCTGCCCCCGGTTGCTGCGGATGTCGAGGATGCCCACGCCCGGGAGCGGGTTGGCCTCGTCGTCGCCGTAGCTCTCACCGATGATCTGGTATCCGGCGCAGACCGCGAAGACGCACGCCCCGCGCGCGGCGGCCCGGGCCAGCCCGCCGTCCGAGCGCAGGCGCTCGGCGGCCAGGATCTGCGGACGGTCCTCGCCGCCGCCGAGCAGGTAGATGTCGCCCTGCTCGGGCACCGGGTCGCTGGAGTGCACGTGCACGATCTCGGTAGGGATGCCGCGCAGTTCGGCGCGGCGCTTGAGGATGAGGACGTTGCCCTGGTCCCCGTACGTGCTGAGCAGGTCGGGGTAGATCCACACGATCCGCAGGGCGCTGCTGGTGTTCGACATGGGTGTGTCTCCTACTGGACGCGGCCGTACGCCGTGCGGATCTGCTGGAAGGCTGTGTAGTTGGCGATGACGTCGACCTTGGTGATGTCGGGGCGCTCGGCCTTGAGCTTGGCCAGCACCTCGTCCACGCGGTCGGCGGTCTCGAAGGGCACCTCGTCGGTCTCCAGGCGCAGCGCGAGGTCGGTACGGCGCTCGCCCATGACGAACACCCTGCGATCGCGCAGCACCGTGTAGTCGACGTCCCAGAGCCAGGAGGTGTCCTTGCCGTCGGGGATCTGGGCGTTCACCGCGAGGATGACCGGGACGCGGGGCGGGTCCAGGACGGCGAACGACTCCAGCCACCCGGCCGGGTTCTTGGCGAGCAGCAGGCGGACCTCGACCCCCATGGTGACCACCGAGGTGTACCGCCCGGCCACCGAGGTGACCTCGCGCAGCCGCTCGATGGTGCGCTCGGGGTGCATGCCGTAACCGGCGGCGGTGGCGGCGGCGATCGCCGCGTTGGCCCGGTTGGCGTCACCGGGCAGGTTCATCCGGAGCTTGATCTGCTGTCCGTCGGGGGCGATCAGCAGGTCGTTGTCGTTGTCCACCGCCCAGGTGGCCCGGGGGCGCGCCAGGCCGCACTCGGGGCACTCCCAGTGCGGGTCGGTGTCGCGCTTGAGGTGGCCGCCGCACTCGGGGCAGCACCAGGAGTCCTCCTTCCAGCGCTGACCGGCCGACACCCAGGTGGCGTTCGGGGCGCCCAGCCCCGCCCAGGCCACCAGCGGGTCGTCGGCGTTGGCGATGACGTGGGTGTTGCTCTGCGACAGGGCGGTCCGCCACTTCTTCGCGAGCAGGTTGATCTCGGAGGCGCGGTCCATCTGGTCGCGGCTCAGGTTCATCAGGACCACGAAGGAGGGGTTGGTGGCCTTGAGCACCTGGGGGAGGTACTTCTCGTCCACCTCCAGCACACCGTTGACGGCCGACTTGTTGCCGGCCAGGGCGGTGATGTGCCCGGTGGGCATGTTCGCGCCGTGCTCGTTGGTCGCCACGTCCCCGAACTCGCGCAGGGCCTGCGCGATGAGCCGGGTGGTGGTCGTCTTGCCGTTGGTGGCGCTGATCAGGGCCAGGCGGCGGCCCTGGGCGAGTTTGGCGAGCAGGTCGGGTTCGACCTTGAGGGCGACGCGCCCACCGATGACGGAGCCGTCTCCGCGTCCGGTGGCCCTGGACAGGCTGGCTGCGCTCCTGCCCAGTACCGAGGCCAGTTGGGCGCGCAAGGGAAGCTCGCTCATCAATTCTCCACGATCGCTAGATCACCCGCACGAACGCGCTTCGGCGGCGGGCGATGTGTCGGGCCAAGCTTATTCTCCACCGGACCTCAGACCCGCCAGTCCAGGCGCTCGGGCGGCGGCCCGAGGTTGGGCGGGACTCCGTCGGCTCCGGGGTGGTCGGCGGTCCCGAGCGCTCCGGCGGCGTCGGGGCCGTCGTCGGCACCGGTCGCCCCGGTGGTGTCGTCCGAGCCCACGCGGTCCGGTGCGGCGGCCGTCGTCGAAACGGGACCACCAGGCGGCTCCGAACCGACCCCGTGCGCTCTTCGGCGTCCGCGGATACCGGTGTTCCCCCGGGGCCCCCGGGCCGTGCCGGAGGCCTCGGTACCACCACCGTGCCCAACGTTCTCGCTGGTACCGGAGTTCCGAAGCTCGTCCACCGTGGCCAGGGTGGCCGTGGACAGGGTGAGGATACCCGGGTTGGTGTCGGTCAGCACCGGTCCGTCCGGTGTCAGGACCAGGGCCGCCGTCGTCGGCAGCCCCCGCAGGGACGCCGCGTCCGGCCCGAGGACTCGCGCGCGCGGGCCCCCCTGCGCGGCGCCCGGTTCCGGCACGTCCATCTCGACGGCCTCGCCGGTGACCCTGCCCCACACGGTGGCCGATCTCACATGCCGGACCAGGTCGAGGGGGGCGATCGCGGCGGCGGCGTCGCGGATCAGCGCTCCGGACTCGGTGTGCGGCGAGGGGAACAGGAGGTCGTCGTCGGGCTCCTCCGTGTCGTCGGGGTCGAGCACCGTGCCGCCCACCGCCGTGCCGATCACTTCGGTGAGCGGGTGCGCCTCCAGGTCGCGCGGGTCGGACCGCGCGGCCCCGACCACCCCCGCGACCGCCTCGGCGACCTGGTCCGCGTCGGCGCCCTGGCCCATGAGGACCGGCAGGCAGGTGGTGTCGGAGAGGCGTTCCAGGACGGCGGGGACGGCCGCGCGGAACAGCAGGACCACCTCCACCCCGCCCTCGGCGGCGGAGGCCAGGACCTGTTCCACCTCGTCGGGGGGCAGGATCTCCGCGCCGCAGACGACGACGCTGCGGGTGCGGTCGGGCCGGGCCGGGCGGCGCCCGCCGCCCGCCCCGGGTTCGGGGGCCCGGGCCTCCAACAGCTCGCCGAGCGCGGCCACGGCGTACGTGCCGTAGACCCGGGCCGCGGCCTCCCCCGAGGCGCGGTCGGTGGAGATGATCTTCACCTGGGCGTACGCGGTGTCGTCGGCCCTGGTACCCACGGCCTCGAAGGGGCTGAGCCGGTTCTCCAGCGTCCAGGCGCGGGCGCGCACCCCGGGGTCGCCCGCGCAGCGCTCCCGTACCCGCGCGCGTTCGGCCGGGGAGAGCAGGGCCAGGGCGGTGTCGTCCTCGGCGGCGTCGTCCTCCGGGGTGACCAGGGCCCGTAGGCCACCGATGAGCCGGGCCACCCCCACGTCCGGGCCGAGCACCTCCAACAGGCGCAGCAGGAGGGTCTCGTCGGCGTCGGCGTCCTCCGCGCGCCCCGAGGCGGCGGCCACCGCCGAGAGGATGCGCGCCCGCTGCCCGGCGTCCAGGTTGGTGCCCAGGGTCATGCGCGGCAGGTCGGCGGGGAGCACCCACTGGCGGGGGCCCACCGCGCAGCGCCGGGCCAGGCGGACCAGTTCCCTGGCGACGGAGCGTCCGGTGAGGTCGACGACGGTGAGGTCGCCGCCCTCCCGCAGTCGCGAGACGCCGACGGTGGTGAGCAGAGCGGACCAGCCCGCGTCGGTTCCGCCCACCACGAGCACGGCCGAGGTCCGCGGCGGGACCGTCACCCCGTACCAGCGCGGTTGGGCCTCGTAGGCGCGCGCGGCGGCCTGCCACTCGGTGTACCGGCGGGCGTGTTCGCGCTGCTGGTCGTGGAGGGCCCGCTCCCGTGCGGCCCGTTCCTCCTCCAGCCGCGCCCGCGCGCGTTCGAGCCGGGAGGCCATCACCTGCCGGCTCTGGACCAGGGCGACGAGCACCGGGGCCGCGATGGCCGCGCAGGCGCACACCCCGCCCAGGGCCAGACTGCCCGGGAGGATGCGCAGGGTCCACAGCAGCGGGCAGAGCAGGGCGAACAGGCCGAGCCCGCCCAGGGCGAAGTAGAGCGGGCGGTTGGTGAGGGCCTCGCCCTCCATCTGCCCCGCGACCCACTCCCGGCTGAGGGTGCGGGCGTCCGCGGGAGCCGGGCGGCGCGGGGCCGGTCCGGGCGGAGGCAGCACCACCCTGTGCCGCCACCCGAGGTAGGTGCGTCCCGCCTCGCCTCGGGGCGTCGTGGCAGCGGTCGCAGACGACCGTGCTGTGGGCACCGTCCGAACACCTCCTGACCGGCGGAAGGGGCGCCGCCGCGGGTACGGTCACGCCGGTTCCGGCCTGGGGGGCGGAGGGCAGGGCGAAGGGCCGCGCCCGGCGTGCTGGCCACGGTCGGCGACCGACTGCGGCACCAACCGTGATCTTCAGTGAAGCAGGGCCGCCCACCGCTTTCCAGTCCCCGCTCCCCACCTGTGGACAACCGCCCCGGAGCGGCCTCCCCGCGGGTGGCTCACGACCAGGTGGGGGCCGCGCGGGCCAGGGCTCCTCGCCCTCCGGTCCAGGTGGCGGGGTTCGTGGACGAACGAGCGCCGACGCCTTCCCCCCAGACACCCACGCACACACACAAACTCGACATAATGGACACGGTGCCGCCGTGGCCGAACCGCACGGCACCGCCCGGGCCCACATCCCCCACCCCCTGACGCGCCCCGCCCGGGTGAAACCCCGGGCGCGGGCGGTCGGCGAGGAGCCCCCATGATCGTCCAGACGCACGCGCTCCCCCTGCTCGGGCTACTCCTCCAGAGCGCCGCGCTGGTCCTCTTCGTCCTGGGAGCGATCTGGAGCTTCCGACGCAAGCGGTTCACCTGGAGCGAACGGGCCCTGGCCCGCGAGGAACCCACCAGCGCGGAGCGGCGCCCGGTGCGCGCCCACCTGCGCGACGGCACGGTCGCCCCCGACCCCGCGCTGGCCCACCTCACGGTCAGGGCGGCCGAACACCGCGTGCGCAGGCTCGACAACCCGTGGCTCGTCAGCGGCGCGAGCGTCAACTGCATGGGGATCAGCCTGTTCTCGATCCACTACTCCTACCCGGGCCCGGTCCTGTGGATGGCGTTCGCCCTGTTCCCCCTCGCCCTCTGCGCCCCCTTCGTCCGACAGGTCGCACTCGACCGGGCGCGACGGGCCCTGGAGGCCAACCGGGAGCTGGCCGCGCTCCACGTGGTCGTCCCCGAGGAGCCCGCCGCGCCCCGGGAACGCTGAGGGCACGCGAACGGCGCGGCGCCGGTGTCGGACCGAGTGACACGTCCCGACACCGGCGCCGCGCGCGGTGGTACTACCGTCAGGCCTCGACCCGGACGTCGATGACCTTGCCGACCTCGGCCGTCACCCGGTACTCGCCGGTGAAGCCCTGGGAGGCCAGCACCCGCAGCTTCCACTCGCCGTCCGCCGCGAAGAAGCGGAAGGTGCCCTCGTCACCGGTGGCGACCTCGCCGACGAAGTCGTCGGAGGCGTTCAGCAGCCGGGCGTAGGCGCCGCGCAGGGGCTGGCCGTCACGGGTCACCGTGCCCTGGATGACCGCCTGGTTGCCCGCGTCGACGTCGGCCAGGGCGACGCCGCCCTCGGGTGCTCCGCAGCTGTCACTCACTTGGCCTCAGCCTCTCCGAGCTCGACCGGGACGCCCACCAGGGAGCCGTACTCGGTCCACGAGCCGTCGTAGTTCTTGACGTTCTCCAGCCCGACGATCTCGTGCAGGGCGAACCACGTGTGCGAGGAGCGCTCGCCGATACGGCAGTAGGCGATGATGTCCTTGTCGAGGTCCACACCGGCGTCGGTGTAGAGCGCGCGCAGCTCCTCGGCGGTCTTGAAGGTGCCGTCCTCGTTGGCGGTCTTGGCCCACGGGATGTTGCGCGCGGTCGGGATGTGCCCGGGACGCTGCGAGGTCTCCTGCGGCAGGTGCGCGGGGGCCAGCAGCTTGCCGGTGAACTCGTCGGGGGAACGGACGTCGACCAGGTCCTTGGTGCCGATGGCGTCGACGACCTCGTCGCGGAAGGCCCGGATGGACGCGTCCTGCTCCTTGGCGCTGTACTCGGTGGCGGCCCGCTGCGGGACCTCCTCCACGAGTTCGCGGGAGTCGAGCTCCCACTTCTTGCGGCCGCCGTCGAGCAGCCGGACGTTGTCGTGGCCGTAGAGCTTGAAGTACCAGTAGGCGTAGGCCGCGAACCAGTTGTTGTTGCCGCCGTACAGGATGACCTGGTCGTCGTTGCCGATGCCCTTGGCGGAGAGCAGCTTCTCGAACCCGGCGCGGTCCACGAAGTCACGGCGGACCGGGTCCTGGAGGTCCGTCCTCCAGTCGATCTTCACGGCGCCGGGGATGTGGCCCTTGTCGTAGGCGGACGTGTCCTCGTCCACCTCGACCAGGACGACGTCGGCGTCGTCCAGGTGAGCCTCCACCCATGCGGCGTCCACGAGGACGTCTGAGCGGCTCATGGGGAACCTCCTGTGTTTCTGTGCGGTGTCGCGTGTGCGGTCGGTGCGTCGCGTTCCGGGGGCGCGGTGCCCGGAATCAGGGGTCTCAGGCGGCCTTCCCCTACCCCGGGGGAGCACCGGCTCAACACCGGGTTCGGGAAGGGATGGGGAAAGGCACTACGCGTGGTCAGGGGCGGGCGCGGCGAGGTCGAGCCGTTCCGGGCAGCGCGGAGGATGACTCCGGGGTCACCGACAGTGGCGGCGGAGCCGGGGCGTCCGTCGGGTCTGGTCGGTTTCCGGGAGGGACGACGGGTGTACGGCGTCGTCAACCACAGCGTGCGCGGAAGGGGCCGGTCGCACGGGGCGAGCGGGGGCTCGAAAGGCCGTCCGCCCTAGGGACACGGACAGAGCGCGGCAGCGACGCGGCAGAAGTCCACCGCTCGTCGCTTCGTCAGATACGCGCTCGTCAAGGAAGTCACGCCCTAGACGCTACAGCCCGGCGCTCGCTCTTGTCACTGGTGTCCTGGATCACAGGACGATCGTTCCAGAATGTGGGACGAATCGGGCTTCCGGGGCCTGTGGAGCGCCCGGGGGGCGGGCCCATCGCGCCGAGGTCGGCCTCGTGCCGGGAAGCGGGGCGCGCGATCAGCACGACCAAGGCGACCATGGCGACCGGGTCGGCTCGGCGGTCACGGGGCCGATCGGGACGCCCTCGGCTCCGGGGCGGGGTCGGCTCGCGTCGCCGAGGCCCTCAGAGCACGGCTTCGCCGAGGGCGGCGATCACGTCCGCGCGGCGGGGCTGGCCCTCCGCCCGGCGCACCACCCGCCCCCCGGCGTCGAGCACGAACACCGCGGGGGTCGAACGGACCCCGAGTCGGCGCACGAGGTCCAGACGCGACTCCGCGTCGACCTCCACGTGCGCCACCCCCTCCACCATGCCCGCCACGTCTTCCAGGACGCGACGGGTGGCGCGACAGGGCTGGCAGAAGGCGCTGGAGAACTGCACGAGCGTGGCCCGTGCGCCCAGCCCGGCGCCGAGCACGTCGGAGCCGAGCGTCTGGGCCGCCGGGTCCATCAGACGGCCTCGGAGCCCATCAGGGGGACGTCGGTGCCGGTGCCGGTGATCCGGAGGCCGTTGGACGTGGCCTCCATGTCCTTGGCGGTCAGGCCGAAGGGCAGCTCGGGCACCTGGGCGCTGAAGGTCAGCATGTTCGAGACGAGGTCGTCGATGTTGACCGGTACGTCCCCCACCTCGATGCCGACCGGGGTGACGTGCAGGGTGTCGCCGTCGACCGTGAACTCGCCACCGCTGGAGACCGAGACACTGCGGCCCATCTCCGGGACGGCCAGCTCACCGTTGATGCGCGGCTCGCCGTTCTCCGTCGTGATGGTCATGCCCTCGGGCAGGTACGGGTTGAAGTAGGCGTAGGGGACCACGAAGGAACCGTCCACCTTGCCCGCGGTCACCGTGGGCTGGTCCATGAGGTCGCTCAACGGCGCTTCGACGTCGGAAGCGGTGGCCTCGATGTTCTCCACCGTCACCCCGCCCATCGTGGCGCTGGCGGCCTCGATGTTGACCTCGGTGTAGGTACCGCTGACCACCTGCGGCAGGAAGGCCCAGCCCTCGATGGACACGTCCGGGTCCTCGGACATCTCCATCTGGTCGGCCAGACGGCCGGCCAGGGTGTTCTGCGCGAACGAACGCGCTCCCACGTCCGCCACGACGACGAGGGCGGCGAGCAGGATCAGGAAGACGACAAGAAACTTGCGCATCGGGCTCCCAGCAACTTTCTTTGGCTCCGGCGCGGCTCTCGGCTGGGTCATCCGGCCGGTCTCGGTCACACGCCATCGGCACCCGACGGGTGCCGGTCATGAAAAACCTGTAGGGAAGGGTACTTCACCCGGGATGGGACGCCGCAGGCCCGTACATGGTTGCGCGGGAGGGCGGTGTCACGGGTGGAACGCGGTCCCGCCGGCCGTGCCGGAGGGACGAGCGGAGGCGCATAATGCCTGGTCAGCGGGGCATCAGCATGGCGGCGAGGCCGTCTGTCGCGGCGGCACCGGAGAGGGAGAGCTCGATCACGTTGGTGGCCACCACGTGCGCGGAGAGGCGCCGTGTGAACTCCATGACGTGCGGCTGCTGCTCGTGCTCCTCCTGGGCCAGCTCGTCCCGGTAGATCGCGTAGACGATGCGCTGGAGGGGGGCGCTGGGCACGGTGTGCGCGGCGAACAGCAGGGTGTCCGGCTCGCGCTTGGAGACCTCGGCCACCACCGCGTTGGCGAGCTGGTCGAACCCGGCGCCCTGGCCGTCGGCGAGCGTGTAGATGGTGATGACGCCCCGGAGCTTGCTCGGCGGGGCGGGCGGGGCCTCGGCGTAGAGGTCGTCGTAGTTCTCGGCGTTACGGCGCTTGCGGCGCACGGGCTGCTCCTGGGGCTCGTCGTCGAGTTCGTCGTCTTCGTCGTCGTACTCGTCGTCGTAGTAGTCGTCGTACTCGTCGTCATAGGCGTCCCGGCGCGGCTTGGCGGCCAGCGCTCCGGCGCCCCACAGGGACGAGACCGCGCCGAGGAGCAGGAGCGGGCCGAGGACGCCCAGCCCCGCGCGTCCGACCACGACGGACAGGAGCACGGCGAGCGCGACCAGGCCCAGCACGGCCAGATCGGTTCGACCGGAGCCGCGCGGACCGCGCCGCACGAGGGCGACGGTCGCGAGGACGAGGAGGACGACGACGAAGCCCTGCACGCCGTTGACCAGCGTGCGGGGAATGAGGTCGTAGTGGTCTCCCAGGGGAGGGAAGGCGGCGTCGAAGCGGCCGCTGATGCGGTCGACGCCGAGCACCACCAGGGGGACGATGGTCAGGGCGGTGACGAAGAGCCGCGTCGTGAAGCGACCGTTGGGCGAACGGACGGCGAACTCCACCGCGCCCCAGGCCGCGAAGAGCGGACCGAGGAGGCTGACACCGATATGCAGGAGTCGGAAGGTGACCTGACCGAAGTCGAAGAGCACCCCGATCACCGCCGCGCTGAGGCCGACCGTCATCGCCAGGGACGCGATCAGCCAGGCGACCGCGGCGACGCCGGGACGGCGTTGGGCATACGCGGTCAGCGCGGCGGTGGCGCTCCAGCCCACCAACGCGCTGATGAATGTCAGTCCTACCGTGACCATCCCGACCATGATGCTGCACGGTCAAGGGTGGATGTGCACCGCGTGCACTTTTTCGGGTACGACGACCATGGAGATCCCGCAGAGTGGAGCCCGAAACCAGGCTCTACACTGTGATCTTCATCACCAGCTTTCACGCCGTCGCCCTGTCGCCGCGCAGCGCCCACGGGGGGCCATAGGCTCGCAGTACGCGGGGAAGCGCCACCCCGGACATCCGGAGGGCTGCCTCCCCCACCACAGCCAGGAGAGAACCGTGTCACACGACGCCGTTTCCCCGAAACCGGTCGGCCCCGGAGCCGCTTTCTTCGACGTGGACAACACACTCATGCGGGGCGCGTCGATCTACCACTTCGCCCGCGGCCTCGCCTCCCGCGACCTGTTCACCACCCGCGACCTCATGCGGTTCGCGTGGGGACAGACGGTGTTCCGGGTGACCGGCAGCGAGCAGCCCGAGCACATCAACGCGGCCCGCGAGGCCGCCCTCGCCTTCGTCGCCGGACACGACGTCGAGGACCTGGTCACCCTGTGCGAGGAGATCTACGACGACACCATGGCCGACCGGATCTGGGAGGGCACCCGCGCCCTCGTCCAGGAGCACCTGGACGCTGGCCGCCCGGTGTGGCTCGTCACCGCGACACCGGTGGAACTGGCCCAGATCATCCGCCGCCGCCTCGGACTGACCGGTGCGCTCGGCACCGAGGCCGAGTGCGTGGACGGCGTGTACACCGGGCGGCTCAACGGCGACCTCATGCACGGTCCGGCCAAGGCCGTCGCGGTGCGCGCGCTGGCTCGCCGGGAGGGGTGGGACCTGTCCGCCTGTTCCGCCTACAGCGACTCCTCGAACGACCTGCCCCTGCTGTCGCTGGTCGGGGACCCGCACGCCGTCAACCCGGACGGGGACCTGCGCCGCTACGCCCGTACCCACGAGTGGCCGGTGCACGACTTCCGCAAGCACCGGGCCGCGCTGAAGGTGGCCCTGCCCGCCGCCGTCGCGGGCGCGGTGGCCGGAGCCGTGGCGGTGCGCGCCGTCAGACACCGCAGAGCGCTCGCGCCGCGCTGAGCACGACCGAACCACCAGGAGGCCGCCGCACGGCCGCCCAGGGCCCCGTACGGCCCGCGCGCCCGGCCTGGGGCCGTCGTCCGGCACCGGCCTCACCGGCGCCGGTAGAAGACGGGACGGGCCCGCATGCCCTCGGCCCGTAGCGTCGAGCGCACCCGCCGGAAGAAGTCGGGCCTCGTGATCTGGGCGAGCAGGAAGCGCACCGGCCCGCCCGGCAGGCGCACGTGGTTCACGAGCGTCCAGGACGCGTCGTCCAGCGGCTGGAGCAGGGTGGAGTTGTCCACCCCCAACCGGTCGACGTACCAGCGGGCCAGCTCCTCCCAGACGGCCACCGCCCGTTCGGGGTCGGGAGCGGTGAAGTGGTTGAGGAGGAACACCGCCGAGGGGTCGTCGCCGGTCTCCCCGATCCGCCGCGTGTTACGAGCGGTCATCACGAGTTCGCCGTCCAGCTGGCGGTAGGGGGCGCTGGTCAGCACCCGGGCCACGTCGGCGGGAGTGGCCACGGTGACGATCAGGACGGCGTCGAAGCGCGGCGCCCCCTCCAACGGGGGCATGAACACGGCCTCGTACACGGTGCTGGACACCACCGCCGGCAGATCCTCCAGCTCCTCGGAGAGCACCCGGAACCGCGCCAGGACGCGTTCGCGCTCCCGGTCGCGCCGGACGAAGGGGCCCCGGGAGGGAGGCGCCACACGGGCTCCGACGTACACGTAGCCGTACGGAAGCGGGTCGAGGAAACCGCTCCCGGCGGGCTCCCCGGGGTTCCTGGGCATGGCGGGCCTCTCCTCCGGCAGCCCGGGCGCGGAGGTCCCGGCCCGTGCCCGTACCCTAACCCGAAGCTTCGGATTCACCAACAGTTGGAGAACACACACCACATGATCGACGACACGACCGGAGACGGGACACCGGACACGCCCGACGAACGGGACCGCCAGCTCGTGGCGGAGCTGGGCGTCGTACCGCGGTTGGAGGTCTACTTTCGGCGGGTACGCGCGGAGATGCCCCCCGACGTCGCGGAGGTGTTCTCACGGCACGGACTCACCGCGCGCCACGGCGGAGCGCTCGCGCAGCTGGCCGTGGTCGCGTCGGTCGGCGTGTCCGAACTGGCCCGGCGCATGTCGGTGTCACTGCCCACCGCCAGCGAACTGGCCGGGGACCTCAGACGGGCGGGGCTGGTGGTCGCCCAGGAGGACCCGGACAACCGCAGACGCACCCTGCTGAGCCTGGCCGACGACCACCGGCGCTCCGTGGAGTCGCTGGTGGCGGCACGGGCCGCGCCGCTGCGACGGGCGATGGAGCGGCTGTCCGCACGCGACCGGGAGGGGTTCGCCGCCGGACTGCGCGCCTGGGCGGACGAGTTGGACGAGCACTGAGTTGGACGAGCACTGAGTTGGACGAGCACTGAGGGGGTCGACGCCGCCCCCGGCGTGCCGCGCCCGCGCCGTCCGTGGCAGGGAGCTCCGGCCACCTTGGGCCGCGCTCCGGCCGCTAGCGGCCCAACGTGGCCCGGGCCAGGGCGATGACGTGGATCGGGCGGAGCCCGGCCCCACGGGACCGACCGCCCCGGGGCGCGCCGCGACGCCCGTGCGCGTACGACTCGAAGGCCTCGATGGAGCTGTAGGCCGGGGACCACTCCAGGGCCCGGCTCAGCGGCGCCGGGTCCAGACGGGACGCCTCCAGCCCCGCTCGCACCGCCCGGGCGGCGCTGGAGCTGGCGTAGTCGATCCGGCCGTGCCGGGCCACCCCGCGCAGGACGCGCAGGCCACGCGCGGGGACCGGCAGACGCTGGCCGCCCACGCGGCGCAGGCAGTGGGAGAGCGGGACCGCGTCTGCCCCGGAGACGTCGAAGAAACCGGTCCGGTCGCTGAGCGCCATGCGCACCAGCGCCTCGGCCCCGTCGTCCTCGTGCAGGAACTGCACGCGCGGATCGCGGCCCATCACGGTGGGCACGACACGGGAGTCCAGATAACGGGTGAGCGGGGTGTCCACCGAAGGGCCGATGAGGTTCGCGAACCTCAGGACGGCCACGGACAGGTCCGGGCGGCGGCGCTGGAGACCGCGCGTGTGCCGCTCGACCTCCGCCGCGTCGTCGGCGTCAAGGGTGGCGCTGGAACGCACCACCAGGCGGCGGACGGTGGACGAGCGCTGGGCGGCGCCCAGGACCCGCATGGTGCCCAGGAGGTTCTCCTCCCGGTTGGGGTCGTCGCCGGCGTCCAGACCGAGGTGCAGGACCAGGTCGGCGCCGGACTCGGCCACGATGCGGTCCAGGCTGCCGTCGTGCAGGTCGACGTGCTGGTACTCGACGCCCGGGGCGCCGTGCGGCACGGGGGCGGAGTCCACGCCGATCACCCGGTCGACACCGGGCCCCCGGCTCAGGGTCCGGGCGACCCCGGCCGCGAGGGGGCTGGAGACCCCGGTGACGAGTACGACACGAGCCATGGAGACACGTTCCTTGGAAGGAGACGGTGGTGATCCGGATGGGCCACGGACCGCTCACCTCTCCGAGGAGGCGACCCGGTGACGGTGACCTGTGTTCCACAACAGTCGTGCACCCGGAAAATTCCGCCGCTCCGGCCGGGGCCGGGCAGGGAAAGTGAAGTGTCTCCGCGTCCGGGGCGTGCCAACGGCCCGCCCGCGCCCGCGGAGAGACGACCTACGTCGCGAACGCTCCTACTTCTTGTTGCGACGCGCCACACGCGTGCGCTTGAGCAGCTTGCGGTGCTTCTTCTTCGCCATCCGCTTGCGGCGCTTCTTGATGACGGAACCCATGGGATCACCTTCTCGCTGACGAGTGAGTACGGACATGCCGAACCACTGGTGACGAACACCTGCTGGCTCGGATGCGGTTGCTGGGCTCGCCCGGGCACACGCGCACGGGGCGCGGGTGGCCGGTGCGACCGGGGCGGGCCCCGGGGAGGACGACGGTCACTGGTACACACGTCTACCGCACCCGTGGGCCCAGCTTACCGCTACGGGCAACCCGGCCGGATCACGCCCCGGGAAGAGACGGACCGTCGCCGTAGAGCACGGCGGCCGGTTCGGCGTAGCTGACACTGGCCAGCCGCTGATCCGCGAAGGTCAGCGACGTGACGCTGGCGAGGTTACATTCCCGCAGGTCGGGTCGGTGCCACAGCCGCCTGCCCTCGGCGGCGCGACGGGCCATCCAGATCGGCAGCTGGTGGCTGACACACACGGCCTCGCGGCCCCAGGCGGCCCGGCGCACGACCTTGATGACCTCGACCATGCGGTCGACGATGTCCTGGTAGGGCTCGCCCCACGAGGGCCGGAAGGGGTTGTACAGGCGCTTGAGCACCTGGGGGTCCCGCGCCGACTTGGAGGACAGCGACATCCCCTCGAACTTGTTGGCCGCCTCGATCAGGCGGTCGTCGAGGCTGACCGGGAGGTCGAAGGCCTTCTGGAGCGGTACGGCCGTCTCCTGCGTACGGTCCAGCGGTGACGAGTACAGGGCCGCGATGTCGTGGCCCTCGAACCACTCGGCGGCCATCTCGGCCATCCGCTGCCCCCGGTCGCTCAGGTGGTAGTCGGGGAGTCTGCCGTACAGGACCTTGTCGGGGTTGAACACCTCTCCGTGCCGGAGCAGGTGGACGACGGTGGTCGTGGTCATCGTGGAGGTACTTCCTTCCGGGGTGCGGGTCGGTTCAGCCCTGGGACTGGGCCCGTGCCGCCGCCCGGGCGGCCGCGGGCAGGGCCCCGACCACCCTGTCCACGGCGGCCTCGTCGTGTGCGGAGGAGAAGAACCACGCTTCGAACGCGGCGGGCGGAAGGTAGACGCCCTGTTCGAGCATGGCGTGGAAGAACGCGGCGAACACCCGGGTGTCCGTGGTGCGGGCGCTGTCGAAGTCGGTGACCTCGGCGTCGGTGAAGAACACCGTGAAGAGGTTGCCGCCGCCCTGGACGCGGTGGGTCACGCCCTCGGCGGCGAGCGCCTTGGAGACCTCCGCCTCGACGCGGGCGGAGACCCGGTCGATGTGCGCGTACACCTCGGGGGTCGCGCCGCGCAGGGTGGCCAGCCCGGCCGCGGTGGCCAGCGGGTTACCGGAGAGGGTGCCCGCCTGGTAGACGGGTCCGTTCGGGGCGAGCCGGTCCATGATCTCGGCGCGGCCGCCGAACGCCGCCGCGGGCAGGCCGCCTCCCATGACCTTGCCGAAGGTCACGAGGTCGGGGGCCACGCCCTCCAGGCCGAACCAACCGGAGGCGCTGACCCGGAACCCGGTGAGGACCTCGTCCAGGATCAGCAGCGCACCGTGGGCGTGCGCGATCTCCTTGAGGCGGGCGTTGAACCCGGCCCGGGGCGGGACGACACCCATGTTGGCGGGGCAGGCCTCGGCGATCACGCAGGCGATCTCGTCGCCGTGCTCGGCGAAGGCGCGCTCCACGGCCTCGACGTCGTTGTAGGGCAGCACCAGGGTGTCGGCGGCGCTGGCACCGGTGACGCCCGGGGAGTCGGGGAGGGCGAAGGTGGCCAGCCCCGATCCGGCGGCGGCCAGGAGGGCGTCCACGTGGCCGTGGTAGTTACCCGCGAACTTGACGATCTTGCTGCGCCCGGTGAACCCGCGCGCGAGGCGGATCGCGGACATGGTGGCCTCGGTACCGGAGTTGACCAGCCGGACCTTCTCGACGGGGGTGCGCTCGACGATCAGCTCGGCCAGCTCCACCTCGCCGGGGGTCGGGGCACCGTAGGAGGTCCCGGCGTCGACGGCCGCGTGCAGGGCCTCCACCACGCTCGGGGCGGCGTGCCCCAGGACGAGCGGCCCCCACGAGCAGACGAGGTCGACGTACCGGCGCCCGTCGGAGTCCGTGAGGTAGGGGCCTTCGCCCTTGACGAAGAACGGCGGGGTGCCGCCGACCGCCCCGAAGGCGCGGACGGGCGAGTTCACGCCGCCGGGGACGACGTTGGCCGCCCGCTGGAAGAGCTCTGCTGAAGTCTGTTGAGTACCCACCTCACCAGTGTGTCAGCTGTGTCCCGCCCGGCGACCGTGACCCGCCCCGCAACGCACGCGCGCCCGCGGGGGGCGGGGCGCGCGTGGCGGGGGCGCGCGGTTCACTCCCGCAGGATCACGCGGATGAGGCGGTGCACCCCGGTGCTGGGGTCCCCTCCGGGAGGGAGGAGTTCGGCACGCTCGACGGCGTCCTGGAGGCCGTGCGCGAAGTCCTCGAACCGGGTGCGGCCCTTGCTCCAGGAGGGAAGGAGGGCTTGGAGGGCCTTCTCGGCCTTGGCTCCGGAGCCGAGCGCCGCCCGGTGGTCGCCGAGGTGGAGGAGCAGCCAGGTTTCGAAGGTGGGCGTGGAGCAGGCCGTCTCGACACCCTGGCGTGCGGCCTCGCGGCAGAGTTCGGTGACGTCGTCCCCGTCCGTGTCGAAGACCGCCCAGACCCCGGTGTAGTCGTCGCCTCCAGCGTCCTCGGCGGCACGCAGGACCCGCTCCCTCTGGGGGTGTTTGGCCCGCCGGACCCGCACCGTGTGGACGCGGACCCCGTCGTGCCCGCGCATGGAGTCGAAGTAGCCCTTCTCGGTCTCTCCCTCGCAGACGATCAGGTAGACACGCCGTTCCTCGCGGCGGGGAGCCCGACGCCGGAGAGAGGTCTCACGCTCCCGTTTGGCCCGTTTGCTCACTCTGAGACGCCCCAGGTCGCGAGTGCGGCCTCACGACGGCTCAGAGCCGCCCGGAACAACTCGTCGTCGATGTCGGGGACCGCCCCGTAGCGGCCGACGAGGTAGCGGCGGGCCCGGCTGTCGTCCCCCCTGGGCTTGAAGTCACTCAGCGGGTAGAGAGTGGAGCGGCCCCGGTCGTCCTTGTCCACGAACCAGATGTGGTCGCGCATGAGCACTTCCTCACCGCGCACGCGTCCGAGCAGGGCGGCGTCGTGGCTGGTGAAGACCAGCTGGGCACCGTGGGGGTTCTGTTCCTCGTCCTGGAACAGGGCGATCACCCGGGCGGAGAGGTAGGGGTGCAGGCTGGCGTCGATCTCGTCGACCAGCAGGACACCACCCGTTTCGAGGGTTCGCTGCGCCTCGTACCCGAGGGCGGCGAGGGTACGGGTGCCCTTGGACTCCTCGTCCCAGGTGAGTGGTCGGGCGCACTCGTCGCCCTCGTGGTGGAACAGCAGTCCCGGCGGGGTGATCCGTGTGATCCAGTGAGAAGCGTTGGCGGCGGCCGCCCGCTTCCCTTCGCGGGCGAGCGCGCGCCTGGTCAGGGACTCCCGGAATCTGGAATCGATCCCCTTCGGGTGGGGGTCCCGCGCTCCGTAGGAGTACCACAGGAAGGGCGTGCTCGTTTCTCCGGAGACCGGCGCCGGTTCCAACTCCACCGATCGCACCCCGGTACCGGCGGACTTCAGGAGTTCGCTCAGGTGGACCATCCGGTCCTCGGACACACTTTGCCGCGTCAGCCACGCCGGAGGCCCCGGGCGACGTTCCTCCGCGAAGGTGAGGTCGTCGGAGAACCACCGGTAGATCGGTTCGACATCCTCGTTGGAGGCGCGCGCGGCGATGGTCAGGAAGAGGATGTTCGGACCAGTGATGTCTTTGACCTGCCGAAGCTTGGCCGGAGTGCTGTCCCCGAACGTGAACTCCGCACCGTCACGCTCGAAGAGAACACGCCTGCGACCCTTCGGATACGTGTACAACCACTCCTCAGTCACACGTTCGTCGTCGATGGCGAAGCCGTAGGTGTGTCGTACTCCGGAGAGCTTGAGGTCGACCACGAAGATCGATGGCTCACTGGCCGACTCCGTGTCCAGAGCGAAGGGGACTCGGGCGATGCCGCCGCCGGGTTCCGCGTTGTTCATGGACCAGCGAACGGTGTCCCGCATGAAGGCCAGCGCGTCGAGCAGGTTGGACTTCCCGGAGGCGTTGGCTCCGAAGACTCCCGCGACGGTGACGGCCTCCCAGTCGGCGGATTCGGGGCGGGCGTCGTCGTAGACGGGGGTGAGCAGGAGTTGCTGTTCCTCACGGATGGACTTGTGGTTCTCCACGCGGAAACTCAGCAGCATCGGGCATCACTCCCCTGTCGTTCGGTGGCTTGGTCGCGGTTTCTCGCGGAAAAACCACACAGGGGAAGCATGCCACGAGCACGGGGCAGCCAACCCTCGGTCCCGCGACGCACGCGCGCCCCGCCGGGGGGACGGGGCGCGCGTGGGGGGCGGACGGGTCAGGCGTCGCTGTGGGCGTTCTCGCGGACGCGTCCGGCCTCGGGGCCGCGCGCGGGGGCCTCGGCGAGGAGGAGGGGGCGCAGGCGGTCGTTCTCCGCCAGCTTGTCGACGAGCGCGGTCATCGGGCGGGCGGCCAGGAGGGAGACCAGGGTGGCGACGAGGGCGCCGACGACCAGGCCCACGGTGACGTCGTGCGGGTAGTGGGCGCCGACGAGGACCCGGGAGAAGGCCTCCAGGAGGGCGAAGATGACGGCGGCGACGGCGAAGCGGCGCCAGGCGATGATCACGGCGGCGGCCGCGGCACCGGCGATGGCGGCGTGGTTGCTCGGGAAGGACCAGTCGCCGATCGGGTCACAGGTGGCGATCGTGCTCAGATCCGTCATGGCCTGGCAGGGCCGCAGCTGCTCGAAGAACGACTTGATGGTCAGGCTGACCGTGTAGGCGATGACGGTGGCCACCGGCGCGAAGAGGGCGAGGCCGACCAGGCGGGAGTTGGCGGACCGGGCTCGCCACCAGGCCAGGAGGAACAGGATCGCGAACACGCCGAGGAACAGGTCGGTGCCCCATTCGGCGGCCGTCTGCATCCAGGGGTCGAGTCCTTCGGCGAACTCGATAATGGCGCGCGACCAGGCGGCGCTGACGGCGAAGATCTCGGAGACCATCTCTCTCCAGGGGTCGTACGGGGAGGAGAGCCGCCCTGACGGCAGGGGGAAGTCGGGGCGACGTCCCGGTGACGGGACTCCCACGAGCGGATGACGGGAAGGTCCTTATCCTGTCATCCGTCGGACCCCCCTGGCGCCGTCGAAGGCCCGAAACCGACGAAAGAGACACGGCTGGTCGACCAAAGAGACACGGCCGGGCGTTCCGGAGAACACGCCTCCCGGTCGGGGCACCGCTCTGTACCGACGAGTAGCTTGGGGCCGACCACTCGCTCACTCACGGACCGGAGCTGTCATGGCCACGGACTTCACCACGGCGGACCTGATCGACGACCACGGCGACACGCTGAGGAGCTGCTCCACGCAGTTCCGGCAGTTCGGAGGGCACGCGGTGTTCTCGGGACCGATCCGGACCGTCCGCTGCCACGAGGACAACGGTCTGGTCAAACAGGTCCTGAACACCCCCGGTGAGGGCGCCGTCCTGGTGGTGGACGGCAACGGGTCGCCGCGCAGCGCGCTGATGGGCGACATGATCGCCGAGGCCGCCGTACGCAACGGCTGGGCCGGGGTCGTCATCAACGGTGTGGTCCGCGACACGGTCGCCCTGGGCCGGTTGGAGCTGGGCGTGAAGGCGCTGGGCTCCAACCCCCGCAAGTCCCTCAAGGACGCCGCCGGGCGCCTGGACGTACCGGTCACCTTCGGCGACGTGACGTTCGTGCCCGGCGAGTGGCTCTACAGCGACCACGACGGCGTCGTCGTCAACGCCACGGAACTCTAGGCGCGCCTCCGCACCCGTGTGGGACCCGCACCCGCGTGGGACCCCCGGCGCCCTCCGATTCCCCTCGCGGACGCCCGGCGGCGCGGGGCCCCACACGGTCCCCGCGCCCTCCATGGGCCCGCACGTCACGCGGGCTCCTCGGGCCCCCTCCAGGACTGGTCTCCCAGGAAGGGCACCGCACAGCCCAGCAGGATCACCGGCAGCAACAGCATCGGCGCCACGGCAGCCCACTGCGCCCCCGGCGCCAACAGGCCCACGGCCCCCGTGAGCGCGCCGACCGCGGCGACCCCGCCGCCCACCGGCCAGCGCGCCCGCCGCCACCAGCGGGTCGCGGGGGTGTCGCGCCCCTCCCGAGTCCGCACCACCGGCACCAGCAGGCCCAGGCCCACCAGGAACGCCGCCATGATCAGCGCCACCAGGCGGTCGGGGCCCAACGGCAGGTCGCGGCCGGACTCCGAATACAGGATGACCACGTGAACGGCGAGCAGGAACCCGGACAGGAGTGCCAGGTGCAGGTCCAGCAGCCAGCCCGCCGAGCGCCGCGACCAGAACACCGGCAGCCGGAGGGCCCGCTGAAACCCCGACCCGACGCGCGCCCCGACCGTGACCACCGCGACCAGCAACAGGACCACCCCCGGCACCGCCGAGGCGAACAGCCAGCGCGGCGTCATGGTCGGTTCGCCGTCCAACCCGACCTTCCCGCTGGGCACCGTCTGCGGGATCTCACCCCACAACGCCACCGTCACCCCGAGCCCCACCAGGGCTGTCAGGGTGGCGAACGCCGCCCCGACCCAGGGGACGGGCACCGCGCCCCTCGCCTCCGCCGTTCCCGTGTTCGCCGCCATCGCGTTCCCACCCTCCGGTCGCACTCCGCATCGTTCTGGTGGCGACGATAGGAAGACGGGACCGGCGGGCGCATCGACCCCGGGGCACGCGGCGGTCACGGCCCGGCGGAGCCACCGGACGTGCCGGAGGTCATGCCCCGAACGTGCCCGCGACCATGACCCGGGGCCCATGGCGCCGCGCCGCCTCCCCGTTACCCTCGAAGAATGCGGAGCACCGATTCCCTGCCGGACCTCTCCTCGTGGGTCGCCCCCCGCGCGTTTGGACCTCCCCGGGTCCTCAACCTGCTGTTCTGGGCGGCGATCGTCTCCACCGCGCTGACGTACGGTTTCGTGTTCCTAGCGGGCCTGGAGTCCTTCCCCTCCGGCGACCCCCGGATCGACGCCGTGATCACGGTGAGTGTCGGGTGCCTGGCGGCCTCCTGCGCCCTGTGGCCGCTCCTGGCCTGGTCGCCCTCCGCCCCGTGGGGGCGCCGCCTCGGCAGCGTCCTCTTCCTCGCCGTGTCCGTGTTCTCGCTGGCCTCCAACAACTACACCGTGCTCATCCTGGTGTGCCTGGCCACGATGAACGCCATCGCGGTGTTCGGGCTGGCCGGCGCCTGCGGCTACGCCGCCTTCCTCGGCGGCGTGAACCTCGTGATGGTCCTGCTGATCCCCGGCGACCCGCTCCTCATCGGCCTGGTGACGACCGGCAGCGCCCTCTTCCTCGTCCTGGCCTCGGGCCTGGTGTACGTCGCCCTGCTCGTGGCCTCCCAACGGGCCGAGCGCACCCGTGAACTGCTGGCCGAGCTGGAGGCGGCGCACGTCGAACTGCGCCGCCACGCGGACCGGGTGCGGGAGCTGACCGTCTCCGAGGAGCGGGCGCGGATGTCCCGCGAGATGCACGACAGCACCGGCCACTACCTCACCGCGCTGACCATGACGCTCGCCAACGCCGTACGCTTTCGCACCGCGCGCCCCGAGGCGGCCTGGGAAGAGGTGGAACAGGCCCGCGAACTGGCCCGGGACGCCCTCACCGACACCCGCCGATGGGTGCGCGCCCTGCGCCCGCTCCAGTTGGAGGGACGAGCGGGGAGCGCGGCCATGCGGGCGCTGGCGGAGTCCTTCGACGGCGGCGGGGCGCGTGTCGTCTACGCCGAGCCCGGGGGCTGGCCGTCCCTGTCGCAGGAGGCCGAACTGGTCTGTTACCGGGCGGTCCAGGAGGGGCTGACCAACGCGATGCGGCACTCGGGCGGCGACCGGGTCGACGTGGAGGTGGGCGCCACCGCCGAGGGAGCCTTCGTGGCGGTGTCCGACAACGGGACCGGAGCCGAGGAGGGGGCCGCGCGGAGCGGGTTCGGCCTGCGCGGCCTGCGCGAGCGGGTGGCGTCCGTGGGGGGCGCGGTCAGCGCGGAGAACCTCCCCGGCGGAGGGTTCCGGCTGAGCGTGACGGTCCCCGCCGACCGCACCGCACCGACCGTGGTCGGGGGCGCCGCGTGAGACCGGTCTCCGTGCTGATCGTGGACGACCAGATCCTCCTCAGGAGTGGGCTGCGCAAGCTCCTGGAGATCGAGGAGGGCGTCGAGGTCGTCGGGGACGCCGCCGACGGAGTCGAGGCCCTGGAGTTCCTCGCCTCGCACCCGCCGCCCGACGTGGCCCTGGTGGACGCCCGTATGCCGCGCATGGACGGGATCGAACTCGTCACCCGTATGCGCGACGAGCACCCCGGTGTACCCGCGGTCATCCTCACGACGTTCGACGACGACGCCCTGGTCTTCGCGGGGCTGCGCGCGGGCGCCCGCGGCCACCTGCTCAAGGACGTCCCGCCCGACGAGCTGGTGCTGGCCCTTCGGCGGGCGGCGCGCGGTGAGACCGTATTGGGCGGCTCCGCCGCGGACCACCTGGTCGCCGCCCTCGACGCACCCCGGGCCGCGCCCCCGGGCGCCGCGCCGGTACGGCCCTCCCCGCTGTCCGAACGCGAGTGGGAGGTGGCGCGACTGGTGGGCACGGGCGCCACCAACCGGGAGATCTCCCGGGCCCTGTTCGTCACCGAGGGGACGGCGAAGAACCACGTGACGAGCATCCTGCGCAAGCTGGACCTGCGCGACCGCACGGCACTGGCGCTGTGGGTCGGCGGCCACCGCGACTGAGCCGCCCCGGTCGCACCGTCAGTGCGCGCAGAGTTCCGCCAGGGGTTCGCGGGTGCTCTCGACCGAGGCCAGGGCCCGGGCCAGACCGGGCTCGTCCCCCTCGTCGAGTTCGCGGCGCGGTCAGGCGCCGGGAGCCGCGAACTCCTCGCTGGCGTCGTTGAGGATGTCCAGGACCGCGATCGGGTCCGGCAGGACCACCGCGCCCTCAAGGTCGCGGGGGGCGCGAATCCAGGTGACGCGGCCGCCCGAGGTGAGCGCGGAGGGGGCACCCATGACGAAACTGTCCCGGCAGTGCCAGCGCAGGCCCGGCATGGCCTCGACCGCCTCGGGGACGCAGTCCAGGTGGCACGACCACCACTCGTCCTCGTCCATCGGGGACCGGGTGGCCACGAAGAACAGGTAGCGGGCGTCCTGCGCGGCGACCGGGCCCGCCGGTACGCCCGCGCGGCCCATGCGGGCCAGGGCCATCACCCCGGCCTCACGGGGAACGTCCAGCACGTCGAAGACCCGGCCGGTCGGAAGCACGATGTTCGCCCGGGGGCTGGCCGTCCACCACCGGCGCAGGGTCTCGGGGTCGGTGCTCGCCTCCACGCCCCAGGCCGCGCTGACCGGGTGCGCCGCCGGGTCCGGGCAGCCCATCCGGTCGCACGTACACGCGCGGTCCTCGCCCGGAGAGGTGCCCCGCGCGACCGGCCAGCCCAGCTCGGCGAAGCGCAGGGCCGACTCCACCATGCTGTCGGTGGCGTGGCGTCGTTTACGTCGGTACAACACGTCGGCCATGCGGTACTCCCCGGTCGTGGTCGGTGCGGGCGCGGCCGGGAGGAGGGTGGCCGAACCCCGTCGGCCGCGACCGGGGCGTGGGCCTGGACGCTCAGCGCAGCAGGCGGGCCGCCTCGGTGGCCCAGTACGTGAGGATCTGCTCGGCCCCCGCGCGCCGGTAGGAGGTCAGGGTCTCCAGGATCGCCCGCTCTCGGTCCAGCCAGCCGCGCTCGGCCGCCGCCTCGATCATCGCGTACTCACCACTGACCTGGTAGGCCGACACGGGAACCGGAGAGGACTCCGCGACCTTGGCCACCACGTCGAGGTAGGCCAGGCCCGGTTTGACCATGACCATGTCGGCGCCCTCGGCGACGTCCAGGGCCACCTCGCGCAGGGACTCGCGGACGTTGGCCGGGTCCTGCTGGTAGCCGGAGCGGTCACCGAACCGGGGCGCGCCCTCGGCCGCCTCGCGGAAGGGGCCGTAGAACACGGACGCGTACTTGGCGGCGTAGGCGAGGATCGGGACGTGCGCGAACCCGGCCCGGTCCAGCCCGGCGCGGATCGCCCCGACCTGGCCGTCCATCATGCCGCTGGGCGCGACCACCGCCGCCCCGGCCTCGGCCTGAGCGGCGGCGATGGACGCGTACCGCTCCAGGGTGAGGTCGTTGTTGACGTGCCCGTCCTGCTCCAGGGGGCCGCAGTGGCCGTGGTCGGTGTACTCGCACAGGCAGAGGTCGGCCATCACCACGATGTCGTCGCCGACCTCGGCGGCCAGGTCGCGCAGGGCGACCTGGACCACGCCCTCGGGGTCGTCGGCCTGCGACCCCACGGCGTCCTTGTGCTCGGGGATGCCGAAGAGCATCAGACCGCCCACCCCGGCCTCGACCGCCTCACGAGCCGCCTTGCGCAGGCTGTCCCGGGTGTGCTGCACCTGGCCGGGCATCGAGGAGATCGCCACCGGTTCGGAGAGCCCCTCCTTGACGAACATCGGCAGGACGAGGTTCTCCGGGAGCACCCGGGTCTCCGCCACCAGCCGACGCAGCGCCGGCCCCCGGCGCAGTCGGCGCGGCCGGGCTACGGGGAACTCTGCGTCTGCGCTGGCGGCGGTCATGGGCACTCCCGGGTGGGCTCGTGGGTGGTCGGGAACCGAGGGCACGGTTCGGGGTTGGCTTCTCAGAGCTTGCGGCGGCGTCCGCGGCGCTTCTGGCTCGGCTTGAGGACCGGCTTGCCCGCGTCGATCGCCTCCTGGCGCTTGGCCGCACCGTACTCCGAAAGCGCCTCCGCGAGGGAGGAAACCGAGGCTTTGGGTGCCACCACGTCCACGCGCAGGCCGAACTCGACGGCGGTCTTCTCGGTCTCGGGGCCGATCACGGCGATCGCCGTGGTGTTGTGCGGCTTGCCCGCGATCCCCACGAGGTTGCGCACCGTGGACGAGGACGTGAAGAGCACGGCGTCGAAGCCGCCGCCCTTGATCGCCTCGCGCACGGGCTGGGGCGGGGGCGCGGCGCGCACGGTGCGGTAGGCGGTGACGTCGTCGATCTCCCAGCCGAGGTCGGTGAGCCCGGCGGCGAGGGTCTCGGTGGCGATGTCCGCACGCGGCAGCAGGACCCGCTCGATGGGGTCGATCTCCGCGTCGTAGGGCGGCCAGACCCCGACCAGCCCCTTGCTGGACTGGGCGTCCGCGGGCGGTTCGAGGTCGGGCTGGATACCGAAGTCGCGGACGGCCCGGGCGGTGCTCTCGCCGACCACGGCGACCTTGACCCCGGCGAAGGCACGAGCGTCCAGACCGTACGACTCCAGGCGTTCCCGGATCGCCCGGACCGCGTTGACGGAGGTGAAGGCGACCCACTGGTAGCGGCCGGTCACCAGGCCGCGTACGGCGCGCTCCATCTGCTGCGGGGTGCGGGGGGGCTCCACCGAGATGGTGGGCACCTCCTCGGGCACCGCGCCGTAGCCGCGCAGCTGGTCGGAGAGGGCCACGGCCTGCTCCTTGGTGCGGGGCACCAGGACGCGCCACCCGAACAGCGGCCGGGTCTCGTACCAGGACTGCTCGGCCTGGCGGGCGACCGGTGCGCCGACGATCATCAGCGCGGGCGCCGTGACGTGGTGGTTCTTGGCGTCCGTGGACTTGAGTTCGGCGACCAGGCGGGCCAGCGTCGAGGTGACGGTGGTCTGCCGCGTGGTACCGCCGGCGCGCACGACGGCGACCGGGGTGGTCGCGGGACGCCCGCCCGCGACGAGCGCCTTGCACACGACGTCGAAGCCGGGGCCGCGGTGTTCGGGCGGCTCCTCCGGCGGGGCGTCGGCACCCAGGATGACCAGGGGCGCGTCGCTGGCGGCGGCCTCCTGCCAGTCGACCCGACGCTCACCGTGCGGGCGGGCGTGCAGGACGCGCAGCTCGGGTTCGTCGTCGTCGAGCAGGGAGATCCCGCCGAAGGTCGGGACGGAGGTGATCGAGGAGACCCCGGGGGCCACCTCGACCTCGACGCCCGCTTCGAGGCAGGCGGCGACCAGGGCGGCGCCCCGGCAGCCGAAGAAGGGGTCGCCCGAGTACAGGCGCACGACCCTGAGGCCCTCCCGGGCGCGGGTGACGGCGAGCGTGTTGACGTCGCCGCCGCACTCCGCGGCCTCCACCACCGTGACGTCCTCGGAGCAGTGCGCGAGAAGCTCCTGGCGGAAGCCGGCGAGCTCCTCGGCGGCGGGCTCGCGGAGGGTGACGACCACGTCGGCCCGGCTCAGCAGGTCGGCGCCGCGCAGGGTCAGCAGGTCGGCGCCTCCCGGTCCGGCACCGACCAGGGCGACGTGACCGGTCGCGCGTTCGCGGGGACGCGGTTCCTCCGGCTGGGGGCTGGCGTTGGCGTTCACGTACTGGCTCCTCGTGTGTGGGTCGCCCGCGCCCCGGGGTGCGGAGTCCGGGGCGGTGACGGGGAGGTGGCGGTGCGGTGGCCCCACCCCCTCCCCTGGGCGACGGGCGGAGTCGGCCCGGGTTCGGCCGTCCGTGGGTCCGTGTGGTGCGGCGCGGACGCGGACCGGAAGGGACCGGTTAGGTGGCGTCCCGCTCGGCGAAGGCCTCGGCGACGATGCGGTCGGCGCCCTCGGCGATCATCTGACGGGCCAGGTCGCGGCCGAGCCCGACCGCCGCGTCGAGGTCATCGGGAGAGGCGAGGTCGATCGTGCGCTCACGGCGCACGGCGGTGGCGCCGTCGGTGGAGACCACGGCGGCGCGCAGGCGCAGGCGGTCCCCGCCGTACTCGGCGAAGGCGCCCACCGGGGCGGCGCACCCGGCCTCCAGTTCGGAGAGGACGGTGCGTTCGGCGACGACCTCGGCGCGGGTGGCCGGGTGGTCGACGGCGCCCAGGTAGGCGAGGTCGGCTCCGGCGCGTTCGGCGCGGCACTCCACCGCCAGGGCGCCCTGGCCGGGTGCGGGCAGCATCTGCTCGGGCTCGAAGACGTCGGTCACGTCGTCGCGTCGGCCCACCCGGCCCAGACCGGCGTAGGCCAGGACGACGGCGTCGAGCTCACCCGAGGAGACCTTGCCCAGGCGGGTCTCGGCGTTGCCCCGGATGGGGACGTACACGAGGTCGGGGCGGAGCGCGCTGAGCTGGGCGACGCGGCGCGGGGAGCCCGTGCCGACCTTCGCCCCGGCGGGGAGGTCGGCGAACTTGAGGCCGTCGCGGGCGCACAGGGCGTCCCGGGGGTCGTCGCGTTCGGGGATGGCGGCCAGCACCAGGCCCTCGGAGGGCGCCGTGGGCAGGTCCTTGAGCGAGTGCACCGCGAAGTCGATGGACCCCGCGACCAGCTCGTCGCGCAGGGCGTTGACGAACACCCCGGTACCGCCGAGCTGGGTCAGGTGGGCCTTGGTGACGTCGCCGAAGCTCGTGATGAGCTCCAGCTCGATCGCCTGCCCGGTCCGCTCGGTGATGGTGTCGGCGACCCCCTGGGACTGGGTGGTGGCCATGGTGCTGCGGCGGGTGCCGAGCCTCGCGGGTACGGCGGTGGTGCCTTCTGCGGTCATGCCTTCTCCTGTGCGGGCCGCGCGGCGGTGCTGCGGCTTCCGGGACAGGTCTCCCCGTCCGGGTTCTTCGGGATCTGGAGGTCGAGGTCGAACAGCTGGCGCAGGGCGGCCTCGTAGGACTCGCCGTCCGGGGCCGCGGCCAGTTCCTTCACACGCACGGTCGGTCTGTGCAGCAGCTTGTCGGCGACGCGGCGCATGGCCCGGCGGATCTCCTCGCGGGTGCGCTCGTCGAGGTCGTCGGGGAGTCGGCCGTGCAGGCGGGCGAGCTCGGACTCCACCACCCCGCGGGCCTGGGCGCGCAGGGCGACGACGGTGGGGGCCACCTCGTTGGCGCGGCGGATCGCGCGGAACTCGCCGACCTCCTCCTCGACGATCCCGCGTACGAGCGGCAGCACGCTGGAGTGGCCGGAACCGTGGTCGCCCCCGGAGGCGACCGCCTGGCGGAGGTCCTCGATGTCCACGAGGCGTACCGAGGGCAGGTCGCGCACCCCCGGGTCGATGTCGCGGGGCAGGGCCAGGTCGAGGAAGACCAGGGGGCGGGTGCGCCCCTCGGAGGCCGCGGCCACGGCGTGGGCGGTGAGCACGAGACCCTGGGCTCCCGTGCAGGAGATGACGAGGTCGACCCCGGCTAGCGCGGAGGCCGCCTCCGCGAAGGGGACGGAGCTGGCGCGCACGGTGTCGTAGGCCTCGTTGAGGCACTCGGCCAGCCGGGCGGCCCGCTCGGGGGTGCGGTTGGCGACGATGACCGTCCCGGCGCCCTGGCGGGCGACGGTGTTGGCGGACAGGGCGCTCATGGAGCCCGCTCCGAGCACCAGGACCCTGGCTCCGGTGAGCGGGCCCGAGGGCAGCGCGGCGTCGAGGGCGCGAGGCGCGGGGCTCTCGTCGGTGTCGGCGGGGCGGGCGCCCCGGCCGGACATGGGGCACCCCGCGGGCGGGGTGACCTCGGCGGCGGGCAGCGACGGGTCCGGGGTGACGGCGAGGTCGCGGGTGGCGACGGTGAGGCCGAAGCTGACCATGTCGGCCCCGGCGTGGTCCAGGTGGGTCTCGGTGTGGGCGCGCTTGCCGACGCGCAGGGCGCGCTGTCCGAGGTCGTTGAGGACCCGGCCGACCGAACCGGTCTCCTGGCCCTCCTTGAGGGAGTCGCGGACCTGGCCGAGGATCTGCCCCTCGCCGACGACCATGGAGTCGAGACCGCAGGTGACGGAGAACAGGTGCTGGACGGCGTTGTCCTCGTAGTGGGCGTAGAGGTGCTCGTTGAGTTCGCCGAGGGTCACGCCGGTGTGCCAGGAGAGGAGTTCGGTGATGGCCGCCACCCCGCCCCGGAAGTCCTCGACGTCGGCGTAGACCTCGGTGCGGTTGCAGGTGGAGACCACCATGACCTCGTTGACGGCGTCGGAGCCGACCATCTCACCGACCGCCCTGGTACGCGTCTCGCCGTTCAACGCGACACGTTCGAGCAGCGCCACCGGCGAACTCCGGTGGCTCAACCCCACGGCCAGGACACTCATCCGCACTCCTATGCAGGCACTAGGTCTCTCCATGTTCGGGCACGGGCGCGCGCTCCCGCCGTCAGCCCCCCGAAACGCGGCGCGCGCTCGCTCCTCGCCGCCGCCCGGTTCTGGAGCCCGTGCCCCAGGACCCGGCCCGTCTCACGTCACTTCCAGCCCCGACCTGTTCACCTGACCGTCACCGTCGGCCCGGCGCTGCGCGTGGAAGGCGAGGATCTGGAGTTCGATGGACAGGTCGACCTTACGCACATCGACCCCGTCGGGCACATTCAGCACGACGGGGGCGAAGTTGAGGATGCTGGTCACGCCCGCCTCGACGAAGCGGCTGGCGACACCCTGCGCGGAACCGGCCGGTGTGGCGATCACGCCGATCGACACGCCCTTCGTACGCACAACCTCCTCCAGGCTGTCAATATGCCTCACGTCCAGGGACGCGACGGACCGGCCGACCACCTCCGGGTCGGCGTCGAGCAGGGCCGCTATCCGGAACCCGCGGGTGCCGAACCCCCCGTAGTTGGCCAGTGCGCGCCCCAGGTTGCCGATGCCGACGATGGCCACGGACCAGTCCTGGGTGAGACCAAGCTCACGCGAGATCTGGTAGATGAGGTACTCGACCTCGTAGCCCACGCCTCTCGTCCCGTAGGAGCCCAGATGGGAGAGGTCCTTGCGGAGCTTCGCCGAGTTCACCCCGGCGGCCCCGGCCAGCCCCTCGGAGGAGACGGTGGCGGTGCCCCGTTCCTGGAGGGCCTGGAGGGCGCGCAGGTAGACCGGCAACCGGGCGACGGTGGCCTCCGGGATTCCCCTCTCCCGGGGCCGAGGCGGACGAGTTGTCACAGGGTGGCGCTCCTGGGGGCGGTGGATGCGGGCGGGTCGCGGGGTCGTGGCACGGGGCCGGGCGCCGACCGCCGCGCACACGCGCCTTCCCCGCCCTACGGGTCGTGGGAACCCCAGATTACGTGCTTGTGAAAGCACGCACAAAGTGGGGTCGGATGTGACACCCCCCGAACGGGTTCCCATGAATGCACCGCCCGAGGGGCGATCCCGAACACGAGATCACATCAGCCCCATTTCGGGCGCGGGGGCTCCGGGCGCGAGGAGGCGGAGAAGTCGCCGACGCTTCCGGAACACTCCCGAAAAAGGGACGGGAACGCGACGGTCCGGGGCCCGCCGAACCCGAGCGGAAGGGATACGGAAAGCGCGGGAAAGCGACACGGAGGGCGCGGCGAGGCCACGCGCGAACGGTGCGAAAGGGCACCGCCGACCCGCGCCGGGCCCGCCGCGCATCCGCCAGGGTCGCCCCGAGGGGGAGTGGGGAGAGGACCCCGAGAACAAGCCCGGCGCGCATCCGCGCAGGTCGCCCCGCTCCCGCACGCCCCGCCTCCCCGGCCTCCGGACCGGGCCCCGGGAGGCACGCTCAGGAGGAGAGCGCGGACCGCAGCCGCTCCTCGGACACCCGCCAGAAGTCGTGGCGCCGACCGTCGACGAACGTCACCGGGATCTTGTCCCAGTACTCCTCGCGGTCGGCCTCCGAGACCCCGGCCAGATCCTGCTCGGCCCGCTCCACCCCGAGGTCGTCCGTCACCCGGCCGATGACCGACCACGCCTCCTCGCACAGGTGGCACCCGGGCTTGCCGAGCATGACCACGCGGGCCGCCCCCCGCCACTGCTGGGTTTCCGTCATGTTTCGCTCCGATTCCGCCTCGGCACCCACCACCTCACCCGCCCGCGAACGGCGGTAGGACCTCGATCACAGTCCCATCCGTGACCGCTACCTCACCGTGCGGCCTCCGTCCCACGGGAGCCTCGTCCACCAGGAGCGACGAAGCCCCGAGCACGCGCCGGAAACGGTCGTCGGGGTGCAGGAGACACGCCGCCTCGAGAGCGGCGGCGAGGGTGTCGGCATCCACCGTCTCCTCCGCCGTTCCAGCCGCTTCCTTCGCGGAGGCCCAGTACCGGATAGTGCACTTCGCCATCAGTTGATTATCCTTGGTGTTGCTCGGAGGCGACTTATTCGACAGATCTTCACCGGGGGCAATGGCGCCTTCGATCGCCCGACACAAGCGGGCCGACGAGAAGAGACGCATGAGCCATCTGCTGTTACTCACGAACTCGAACGAACCGTCCGACCACGTTCTTCCCGCCCTTGGACTCCTCCTGCACTCGGTGCGGGTGGCCCCCGCCGAAGCCGGAGCCCTACTGGCCTCCGGAGTCGGCGGGAACCCGGGCGCCCCGGTTGACGCCATTCTGGTCGATGCGCGAACCGACCTGGCGGCCGCCCGTAACTTCTGCCGTCTGCTGGACACCACCGGGCTCGACTGTCCGCTGCTGGTCCTGCTCACCGAGGGCGGTGTCGCGGCCCTGACCCCGGACTGGCAGGCCGACGACTTCATCCTGGTCACCGCGGGCCCCGCAGAGGTCGAGGCCCGCCTGCGGCTGGCGGTCGGAGCGGCCGAGGCCGGGTCCGACGACCCGGACGAGATCCGCCGGGGCGACCTCGTGATCGACGAGGCCACCTACATCGCCCGTCTGCGCGGACGCATCCTCGACCTCACCTTCAAGGAGTTCGAGCTCCTCAAGTTCCTGGCACAGCACCCCGGCCGGGTCTTCACCCGGGCGCAGCTGCTCCAGGAGGTCTGGGGCTACGACTACTACGGCGGCACCAGGACGATCGACGTCCACGTGCGGCGCCTGCGCGCCAAGCTGGGCTCGGAGTACGAGTCCCTCATCGGCACCGTCCGCAACGTGGGCTACCGCTTCGTGCCGGACCCCGTCACCAAGAGCGGGGCGACCGGCAAGGGCGGCACCGCACAGCGGTCCGCGCCAGCGGCCGAGGGGACGGCGGAGGCGAAGACGGGAACGGAGGCGGAGACGGCGGAGGCCGTACCCGCCAGCCGCACCGCCGGGTCCTCCTAGCCGATGACCCGGCCCCGGGCCCGCCAGCGCCCGGCGCCGCACCACGGCCTCCCCGGGGCGCCCGCACGGCGGGCGCCCCGGAGCCGTGTCCGGACCCGCCGCGCCCCTCCCCCACGTGCGGGCCCATGCGCCCCGTTCCGCCCTCACGCCCCGTCCCCGGTTCCGAGCGGTCCGGCGCCCGCCGCACCCGCGCACCTGATTGACCCGGCGCGCACCCTCGTGCTCGACGGCCCCACGCCCTAAGATCGGTGGGGCATCCGACGGACGGGCGTCGGCAGGCGTGGCGGAGGCCCGTCGCCGGGTGCGGCCCGAGCCGCTGACGGCGCGCCACCGGAGGAGTGAGATCGCACCGATGCCGACCCCCGCTACCCACGCCCCCCACAGACCCCGCCTGAGCAGTGTCCTCGGTGCGGCCTTCGTCGGTTCCGCGCTGGTCGCCGTGATGTCCCCGGCCCACGCCGACCCGGCCCCGTCCGCCGCCGTCTCCTTCGTCAGCGAGGCCGACACCGTCGAACTGGGCACCGAGGCCCCGCCCAACACGCTCTCGGTGACCAACACCGGCCCCCTCCCCATCTGCCTCATCGACCTGAGCACCGACGCCCCCGAGTTCCGCACGGGCGCTCCGGACGCCACCCTGATCTCCCCGAACGTGACGACCCGCGCCACCGTCACCGGCGCCCCCCGGCAGGACGCCACCGTGACCGCCCTGCTCAGGTACGCGGCCGCCCCCGAGGACGGCCGCTGCCAGGACGTCGACGAGGGCCAGGTCCAGGAGGCCGCGTCGAACACGTGGACGGTCACCGTCACCGAGCCCGTACCCTCGCCCACCCCCACTCCGACGCCGACCGATAGCCCGACCGCGAGCCCGACGCCCACGGAGGAGCCGTCCGAACGGCCGACCCGGACCCCGAGCCCCTCCCCCACGGAGTCGGCCTCCTCCACACCGTCCCCGAGCCCCACCCCGAGCCGGACCCCCACGCCGTCCCCGACCGCCAGCGAGAGCAGCTCACGCGGCGGATCGAGTCACGACCGCGCCCCGGCCCGGACCCCGAACCGGCCGCCGAGTTCCACCGTGGGGACCGCGCCCACCAGCGGCGCCGACATCCCCACGCTCCCCCGCGACGAGGCCGACCTGCCCGACCTCGCCCCGGGCGCGTCCCAGGACCTGGCCGAACTCCCGCTGGTCACGCCCACCGCGAACGAGGACAACGAGACCGAGATCGCGGCCGACCACTCCGACATGGGCCCCTCGATCGCACCGGCGGTCCTGCTCGCCGCGTTCCTGCTGGCCCTGCTGCTCGCCACCCCGCTGGCCCCCGCCCGCCGGGTCCGGCTCGGCGGCGGATACCAGGGCAGACGACGCAGGACGTGACACCCCTCCGGCGGTTCCGGGACCGGGGCGAGGGCCCCGGTCCCGGACCGGCCGGGCTCCCCCGCGCCGCGCCGGGCGTCCCGCTTCCCCTTGGGGGAGTCGGCATGTGGAATTCGGCCGACAGGATCTAGGATTCTGGCTCATGAGTACCCCGCTAGTCACTGACAACCTCGCGCCGGAGCTGGTCGGACCCGTCCTGGCCCTGGCCGACGCGGCCCGCACCGAGGACGGGGCCGTGCCGCTGTCCGAGCACACCGTGCTCCGGATCAGACACGGAGCCCCCGCCGGCAGCAGCCGCTTCCACGTCGTCCAGAGGGACGGCGCCGTCGTGGGGTTCGCGTTCGTGGAACGGGGCGAGGACGAACCCGACTCGGGCGAGGTCGTCGTGCACCCCGCGCACCGGCGCGACGGACACGGCTCCGCGCTCCTGCGCTCGATCCGCGACGACGCGGGCCCCCACGGCGTGCGGGTGTGGGCGCACGGGCGCACCCCCGGTGCGGTCTCGGTGGCGGAGTCCGAGGGCTGGGCGCCGGTCCGCGAACTCCACAAGATGCGCATGCCCCTGCGCGACCTGGGACCCGAGGTCCCCGGCGGCCCCCGGACCGCCCCCGAGATCCCCGAACCCGCCCTGCGGCCCGAGGTCGCCGAGCGGGTGCGCATCCGGCCCTTCGTGGTGGGACAGGACGAGCAGGCGTGGCTGCGGGCCAACGCCCTCGCCTTCGCCGACCACCCCGAACAGGGATCACTCACCCTCGACGACCTCCTCCAGCGCGAGGTGGAGGACTGGTTCGACCCCCGGGGCTTCTTCGTGGCGGCCACCCGCAACGGGACCATCGCCGCCTACCACTGGACCAAGACGCACGCGGACGGCGCCGGGCTCAGCGACGACGAGGCCGTCGGCGAGGTCTACGTGGTGGGCGTCGACCCCGCCTGGCAGGGCACCGGTCTGGGCCGCGCCCTCACCCTGGCCGGACTCGCCCACCTCCGCGACGCCGGGCTGCCCTGGGTGCACCTGTACGTGGACGGTGACAACGAGGCCGCGGTACGCCTCTACGAGTCCCTCGGGTTCTCCATGTGGGACACGGACGTGATGTACGCGCCCGCCGACACCCGCGCCTGACCCACCCCGCGGGCCGCCCCCGGGCCCCCGGTGACGTGCGGCTTGTCACATTCACCGGCCCAACCCCCACCCGCCACAAGAGTGCGACGCCGCGTTCACCTTCCGTTCATCTTCTCTGGGACAACTGGTCACTTCCTGCGCCTACCTTCGCATTCGGCACGGATCGGCCGTTGCCCGCGCGTCGGCCGTGAGACCACGGCCGGGCCCCGCGCGGTGCGCGTCCGTCCCGCCGGGACGCGGACAGGCGACCAGCCCCGCCCACCTTTCCGAACCGGAGAACCCATGACGACCACGGACGCGCCCAAGGCGGCACCGCCGCCCGCGGGCAAGCGCCGGATCGGCGATGTCGTTTTCGCCGGGCTCGCCCGAGGATCAGGACTGCTGATCCTGCTGATCCTCGCGGGTGTGGCCGCCTTCCTCCTGGTCCAGGCCTGGCCGTCACTGCTGGCCAACACCTCGAACTTCCTGACCGACCAGTCATGGGACGCCAACGTCCGCGAGAACCCGTCGTTCGGTGTGGCCGCGCTGGCCTTCGGCACCGTCATGGCGGCGGCGATCGCGCTCCTGCTGGCCACCCCGGTCGCCATCGGCATCGCGCTGTTCATCGTCTACTACGCGCCCCGACGACTGGCCACCACGCTCGGCTACCTGGTCGACCTGCTCGCCGCCATCCCCAGCGTGGTCTACGGACTGTGGGGGATGATGGTCCTGGCCCCCAAGCTGGTGCCGGTCTACGAGGGCATGACAACCTACCTCGGCTGGATTCCGCTCTTCGCGGGCCCCGCCTCCACCTCGGCCCGCACGCTGCTCACCGCGGGCATCGTCCTGGCCGTGATGATCCTGCCGATCATCACCGCGATGTCCCGCGACGTGTTCCACCAGGTCCCGCAGGGCCACCGCGAGGCCGCGCTCGCCATGGGTGCCACCCGCTGGGAGATGATCCGCCTCGCCGTCCTGCCCTTCGGCAAGTCCGGGATCGTCGGCGGCGCCATGCTCGGCATGGGGCGCGCGCTGGGCGAGACCATGGCGGTCGCCATGATCCTCTCCCCGTCCCTGGCGATCTCCTTCAACCTGCTCCAGAGCGGCAACCAGACCATCGCCGCGCACATCGCCCTCCAGTACCCGGAGGCCACCGGCTACGGCGTGTCCGCGCTGATCGCCGCCGGTCTGGTGCTGTTCGCGATCACCCTGGCCGTCAACATGGGCGCCCGCTACGTCGTGGCCCGGGGCAACAAGGAGTCCGCATGAGCACGACGACGCAGCCCCCCGCCCCCGAGGCGGGCCCGGCCGAGAACGACCTCCGCTCCGGCGCCCTGCCCACCCGCTTCCCGCAGGTCCTGCTGGCCGCCTGCGCGCTGGTGGTCGCGGGCGTCCTGGCGGCCTTCTCCTCCTTCGGCGTGGTCCTGTGGGCGCTGCTCACCGCCGTCTCCTACGTGGTCATCGTCGTGACCGCCTCGGCGCGGATCGAGGGCGGCCGCAAGGCCAAGGACCGCCTGGTCACCTCGCTCGTCTACTCGGCGTTCCTGCTCGCGATGGCGCCGCTGGTGTCGCTGCTGTACACGGTGGTCGGCTACGGCCTCGACCGCTTCGACGGCTACTTCCTCACCGTGTCGATGAACGGCGTCCTGCCGAGCATGGACGCGGGCGGCGTCTACCACGCGATCGTCGGCACCCTGGCGATCACCGGCATGGCCACCCTCATCTCGGTGCCGATCGGTGTCCTCACCGCCGTCTACCTGGTCGAGTACGCCCAGGGCCGCCTGAAGAAGGTCATCACGTTCTTCGTGGACGTCATGACCGGTATCCCGTCCATCGTCGCGGGCCTCTTCGTGGTGGCGCTGTGGATGATGCTCTTCGGGCCGGGCAAGACCAACGGCGCGGCGGGCGCGATCTCCCTCGCCGTGCTGATGATCCCGGTCGTGGTCCGTTCCAGCGAGGAGATGCTCCGGCTGGTCCCCCGCGACCTGCGCGAGGCCTCCTACGCCCTGGGCGTGCCCAAGTGGCGCACGATCACCAAGGTGGTGCTCCCCACCTCGGCGGCCGGTCTGACCACCGGAATCATGCTCGCCATCGCGCGTGTTATCGGAGAGACGGCACCGCTGGTCCTCACCGCGGGGTCGTCGGCCGTGTCCATCAACTGGAACCTGTTCGACGGGCAGATGATGAGCCTGCCGGTGTTCATCTACTCGCAGTTCCGCATGGGTGGGGCCGTCAACTACGAGAGGGCCTGGGCCGCCGCGCTGACGCTGGTCCTGACGGTCATGCTGCTGTTCGTCCTGGCCCGCGTGATCGGCCGCCTCTTCGCACCCAAGACCCGCTAAATCGAGGAACACCTGTGGCGAAACGAATCGACGTCTCCGGACTGCACGTCTACTACGGCGACTTCCTCGCGGTCGAGGACGTGTCCATGACCATCGAGCCCCGCTCCGTGACGGCGTTCATCGGCTCCTCCGGCTGCGGCAAGTCGACCTTCCTGCGCACCCTGAACCGGATGCACGAGGTCACCCCGGGCGCCCGCGCCGAGGGCAAGGTCCTCCTGGACGACCTCGACATCTACGGCCGCGAGGTCGACCCGGTGATGGTCCGCAGCGAGATCGGCATGGTCTTCCAGAAGGCGAACCCGTTCCCCACGATGTCGATCTACGACAACGTGATCGCGGGCGCCCGGCTCAACAACAAGCGGATGAGCAAGGCCGAGGCCGACGAGCTGGTCGAGGAGTCGCTGCGCGGCGCCAATCTCTGGGAAGAGGTCAAGGACCGGCTGGCCAAGCCCGGATCGGGCCTGTCCGGCGGCCAGCAGCAGCGCCTGTGCATCGCCCGCGCCACCGCGGTGAAGCCGTCCGTCCTGCTCATGGACGAGCCCTGCTCGGCCCTGGACCCCATCTCGACCCTGGCGATCGAGGACCTCATTCACAAGCTGAAGGAGGACTACACGATCGTCATCGTCACCCACAACATGCAGCAGGCCGCCCGTGTCTCGGACCGGACCGCCTTCTTCAACCTGTCGGCCCCCGGCAAGCCCGGCAAGCTGATCGAGATGGGCGAGACCAACCAGATCTTCACCCGCCCGGAGAAGAAGGAGACCGAGAACTACATCACCGGCCGGTTCGGGTGATGCCCGTGCCCCTGGTGATCGACACCGACACCGCGCAGGACGACTGCGTGGCGCTGCTGGTCGGGCTGCTGGACCCGGCGGCCGACCTGCGGGCGGTGACGATGGTGGCCGGGAACGTGGGGTTCGACCAGCAGGTCCGCAACGCCTTCATGACGCTGAACGCCGCGGGCGGTCGGTTCGACGTGCCCGTGTACCTGGGGTGTCGACGGCCGCTGGTCCGCGAGTGGGTGAGCGCCGAGAACGTGCACGGGGACGGCTCCGGGGGCCTGTCCATGGACCAGGAGGGTCTGGAGCCCCGCGGCGAGCACGCCGTGGACGCGCTGGTCCGGTTGGCCGCCGAGAACCCCGGCGAGCTGTCGGTCGTGGCGATCGGCCCGCTCACCAACATCGCGGCCGCCGTGGTCAAGGACCCCGACTTCGCGCGGAACGTGGGATCGCTGTACGTCATGGGGGGCTCCAACAACGGCCGGGGCAACATCACGGCCGCCGCCGAGTTCAACTTCTACGTGGACCCCGAGGCCGCCAAGGCGGTGTTCGCCGCCGGGTTCGACGTCACCGTGGTCCCGTGGGACCCGCTCACGCTCCGGCAGGCCGTGTTCGGCCAGGACCGGCTCGACCGGATCGCGGCGCTGGACACGCCCCTCTCCCGGTTCTTCACACGGATCTGCGCGGCCACCCTGGAGTTCGACCGCAGGGTGGGCATCGACGGCACCACCCACCCGGACTCGCTGACCGCGGCCCTGCTCCTCCACCCCGAGCTGGTGCGCGCGGCCTCGCGGTACCACGTGGACGTGGAGACCGCCGGTGAGCTCACCCGGGGCTACTCGGCGATGTCCTGGGGGGTGCACGGGCTGGAGCCCAACGCCCGGGTGGTCGAGGAGATCGACGCGGACGGCTTCTTCGAGTACGTGCTGTCGCTGCTGGCCCGCGAGACGGCACCGCCGAGGGAGATCACCGCTCGGTGAGGGTGATGGTGCCCTGCGCGGCCGCCACGACCCGTTCGGCGCCCTCCCCGTCGACCATCACGAGGTCGCAGCGGCACACGGCCCGGCGCCGGGTGGACTCCAGGACGTGCGCGCGGGCGCTGAGCGTCGTGCCCCGGGCCGGGCGCAGGTACTCGATGGCGAAGCCGCTGGTGAGCACGGAGGCCCCCAGGACCGTGCCGCCTGCGAAGGTGAGCGCGTTGTCGGCCGCGTAGGCGAGCACCCCGCCGTGGAGGAAGCCGTTCTGCTGGAGGAGCTCGTCCCGCACGTCGACCTCCAGCACGGCCCTGCCCGGTTCGAAGGCCGTGACCCTGGCCCGGACCAGCCCGCTGAAGGGCTGGGCCGCCAGGACGCGCTGGGCGAGCTCCGGGGTGATCTCCTCGGCCATGGTCTTCCCTCCGACGTCGGTACGACCACCCTAGGCGCTCGCCCGGGGCGGGACCGGTCCCGATGTGAGCGGCCCCGCCCCGCCTCAGGAAACCTCGGCGGTCTCCGAGCCGTAGGGAACGGCGCGCACCAGGCCCACCCTGAGTGTCCGCCCGTTGGGGGCCGTGTAGGTGCGCTCCTCCCCCTGCTCGGCGCCGAGGATGGCCCGTCCCAGGGGTGACTCCGGCGAGCAGACCGGAACCCCGTCGGAGTCCGCGCGGTCGCGTACTCCCAGCAGGAAGGTCTCGGTGTCGGGGTCGTCGCCGTAGCGGACGGTCACGACCATGCCGGGCTCGGCGATGCCGTCGTCCGGTGGGGCCTCGCCGATGACCGCGTCGCGGAGGATCTCCTGGATGCGGTTGACGCGGACCTCGCGGGCGTCCTTGTCCTCGATCCGGGTGAACCCGTGGGCCTCCTGGGTGGCGGCGTCGGCGGTGCCGGTGAGGACGGCGAGTTCGGCGGTGAGGCGTTGGTGGGTTCCCGGGGTCAGCCAGGTGTTCGTCATGGGTCTCCTTGTACGAAGGCGCCCCGCCGGGGTTCGGCGGGGCGCTGACGGGACCTGCTGGGTGTCGTCGGTCGAACCTCAGCGGGTGGGGTCGAAGGGGAGCAGCGCCGGGGCGGTCGTGCCGGTGGCGACCGTCCTCGCGAGGAGGCGCCCGGTGATCGGCCCGTGGGTGAGTCCCCACATGCCGTGGCCGCCCGCCACGAAGAGCCCGGGGACGTCGGTCTCCCCGATGAGAGGGAGGCCGTCCGAGGTGACGGGTCTGGAGCCGACCCACTCGTCGGTGCGTTTGCCCAGGTTCACGCCGTCCAGGTACGGGGCGGCGGACTCGGTGATCGCCCGGACCCGCTCGTCGCGGAACGGGGCGTCGATGGCCCGGAACTCCATGGTTCCGGCGACCCGCAGCCCCTCCCCGTGCGGCGTGCAGGCCACCCGGACTTCGGGCAGGTACACGGGGCCGGGGACGGGCTGGTCCGTGGGGACCATGAAGCTGTAGCCGCGTCCGGCGCGCAACGGCACGTTGACGCCCCAGGGGCGTGCCTGGCGGCCGAGCCAGGCACCGGTGGCGACCACGACGGCGTCGCCCGTCTCGGTCTCGCCGTGCGCGGAGTGCAGCCGGAAGCCGCCGTCGCGGGCGGCCTCGACCTTGGTGACCCGGAACTTCTCGACCACGCTTGCGCCGCGTTCGCGCACGGCGTCCGCGAGCGCGTGCGTGTACAGGCCGGGGTTGACGTAACGCTGTCCGTCGATGCGCACGCCCGCGTTCACCTCGCGGGAGGCGAGCGGCAGGCCCGCGCGGGCCGCCTCGCCCTCCAGGGCGGCGTAGGTCAGCGGCAGACCGGCCTCGCTGGCGGTGTCCAGCTCCATGAGGAGCCGGGCGGCGTTCTTCTTGGAGGTGAACAGCGCGGTGATCGGGGACGACTCGACCTTGGCGGTCACGCCGCCCTCGGTGAGCTCCTCGAAGGCGTCCAGGCAGGCCGAGCTGAGCGGCACGTTGGCGCGCAGGGCCCGTTCCCAGGTGGACTGCCTGCTGTTCAGGGCGAACGACGCCAGGAAGTGCAGGAGGCCGGTGTCGGTGGTGGGCGGGATGGACAACGGGGCCCTGGGGTCGAACAGGGCCTTGACGCCGTTGCCGAGCACGCCCGGCTCGTTCAGCGGGATGGCCAGACCCGGGGAGATCCAGCCCGCGTTGCCCCAGGACGATCCCGAGGCCACCGAGTCGCGGTCGACCACGGTGACTCCGACCCCGTACTTCTGGAGGAACCAGGCGGTCGAGAGACCGACGATCCCGGCCCCGACGACGATGACGGTACGCGGTGCGCCCGCGCCCTTCCCGGACATGGCGTGTTCTCCTGTGCGTGCTGGACGGTGGGTACGGTGCCGCACCCGTCCAGAGTCTCTCCCGTAACCCGGCGGCACCCATTGTCCTGGTCGAACAATCTCGACGTACGCTCGTGTGGAGTCCGCACAACGCGCGCGGTCCGGGCGGTCCGCCAAGGGAGTGGTTTCGATGGTGTTGCTGGACCGGCTGGTCACCATCCTCGGCACGTACGACACCCGTCTGGTCGGTCCGCGCCCGGCCGCGGACACCATGTTGCGCGGGGTCGCGGTGCACGACCCGGCTGACCCTGGGCCGGAGGAGGCGGACGTCCTGCTGGCCGTGGGGGTCCAGGACCCGCTGCGCGCCGTGGAGCTCGCCGAGCGCTCCCGTGCCCTGGCGGTGGTGGTGCGGGTGGCGCGGGAGGACGGGGTGGACCCGCGCGGTGAGGCCGCCGCCCGCGCCCGTGGTCGCGGGATCGCCCTGCTCTCGGTGGACCCCTCGGTGTCCTGGGGGCAGGTCGCCGGGGTGGTGTTCGGGTTGGTCCTGGAGGGCGGGGAGACCGAGGCGGGGCGCGGTCCCGCCGACCTGCCCGCGCTCGCGGACACGATCGCCGCGCGCGTCGGCGGCCCGGTGACCATCGAGGACCCCCGCCTGCGGGTCCTGGCGTACTCGAACCGGCAGTCCGAGGCCGACCAGGCCCGTTGGGACACGATCCTGGGGCGCGGGGTTCCCGAGGCGCTCCAGCGCCATCTGGGGGCCACCGGGGTCATCGCGCACCTGGGAGCGTCGGTCGACCCGGTCTACCTCCCGCCCGCGCCGGAGCTCGGTCTGGGCGGCCGTACGGCGGTGGCGGTCCGGGTGGGCCGGGAGTTCCTGGGGTCGCTGTGGGCGGCCTGTGAGGAACCGTTGGACACCGAGCGCTCGGCGCTGCTGTCGGAGGGCGCGCGCACGGTGGCGCTGCACCTGCTGCGAACCCGGGTCAGCGCCGACCTGGAGCGCCAGGTGGAGTCGGACCTGGTCAGCCGTCTCCTGGAGGGGGCGATGGACCCGACCGAGGCGGCCGGGCGCCTCGGGCTGGCCGCCACCCCGCACCGGGTGGTCGCCCTCCAGGCGCACACCCCGGACGAACGCCACTCCGCCACCCTGATGACGTTCGAGCGGGCCACCACGGGGTTCGGCTGGTCGCGCCAGGGGCGGAGCACCTTGTTCGGCAGCACGGTCTACACGGTCCTGCCCTGTGGGGCCGACCCGGCGCCGGCCCGGGCCTGGGTGGCGGAGACCACCCGCGGGCTGCCCGGCCACGTGGTGGTCAACGCGGGGATCGGCGCCCCCGCCGACCTGGCCGGGCTGGCCGCCAGCCGCCGTGAGGCGGACGAGAGCCTCACCCTGCACGCGGCGCGCCCCGAGGGGCCGGCTGTGGCCTATGACGAGTCCTGGGGCGACGTGCTCATCCACCGCCTGCGGATGGCGTCGGCGTCCGGCCGCCGTCCCGCCGACGGCCCGGTGGCGGTGCTGACCCGGCACGACGCCGAGCACGGCACGGACCACGCGCGGACCCTGCGCGCCTGGCTCCGCGCACAGGGCGACCCCGTCGCGGCGGCGGAGGAGCTGGGAGTGCACCCCAACACCGTCCGGCACCGGATGCGCAGGATGGCGGAGGTGACCCCGCTCGGCCTGGACCAGCCCGGCATGAGGCTGGCCCTGGCCATCGCGTTGGAGGCCTACGCGCCTCGGTCGTGAGTCGGGGCGGGGACGGGGCGTCCGAGGGGCCGCGGCCGGCCGGGGGTCCACCGGCACGGGGGCGGGGGCGGGACTGGCTGGGAAGGGGGCTGGGGGCTGGGCAAGGGGTTCGGCCGGGCCAGCGTCAGCCGTTCTTCACCACGATGGTCTCCACGGTGTTGGCCACGTGCTCGAAGGCGTCGGCGGCGGTCTCCAGCTCCTCGATGACGTCCTTGAGCTTGAGCACGGTCAGCGCGTCGTACTCGCCGCTGAAGAGCTTCGCCAGGAGTTTGCGGTAGATGCGGTCGGCCTGGTTCTCGAGCTGGTTGATCTCGATCCAGTAGCGGGTGAGGTCCTTCATGCTCCGCAGCCGGGGCATCGCCTCGGCGGTGAGCTCGGCCGCCCTCTCCAACACCTCGATCTGGTCGATGATGCCCTTGGGCAGCTGCTCCAACCCGTACAGGTTGATGAGGTCGACGGCGGCCTCCATGGAGTCGATGACGTCGTCGAGGTTGGAGGCCAGACGGTAGATGTCCTCCCGGTGGAGGGGAGGCGCCGAGCTCTTGTTGAGCCGACGCATGATCGCGTGGGTGGCGTCGTCGCCGGCGTGCTCGCAGGCACGCATCTTCTCGGTGATGGCCTCACGGTCGGCCCCGTCGCTCATCAGCTCCACCAGCAGGCGGGCTCCGATGACCAGGTTGTTCGCCGAGTCGGTGAACATCTCGTAGTAACTGTCATCACGCGGGCGCAAGCGCAGGCGCACGTCGTTCTCCCGATGGTGCGGTGGTCTTCCTTGGTGGATGTTAAGGGCGCTGACCAGCTGCTTCAGCGCGACAGTGCGGTGTGCGCACGCTCGGACCCCGATCGGGGGAGGCGGGTCCGGGTATGGTCACCCCTCGTTCATCTGTCTGTGTCGACGCGTGGAACGCCACGTGCGCGGGTCCCCTCGCAATCCTCCCAATCTCGGACGACACCGGGACGGTTCGGGACGCTACCGTGTCCCGCTCCCCCTGGCCAGCGGGGCGTTGAGACACGAATCACTCGATCGGCCGGAGACCGACGGACAGTTCCCCCCGAAGCCCCCGATATCAACCTTGGGTCCCTTCGCCCGCAATGACAAGCACCCCGGGCGTTAACCCTTCCTGACGCCTCGGCCGTCAGGTCCGTGACCTCCGCGAACCCGCTCCCGTCAGCGGCTCGCCCTAGGATCTTGACCATGCCTACCGCCCTGACCCCGAGTGCCGTGCGCCGACTGCGCTCCGCCCTGGACGAACAGCTCTCCGCCCTGGGCGAACCCGCCTTCGAGGGCACCGACGAGGAGGCCGTCGCCGGGGCCGCGCGGGCGGTCCTGCGCGCGCGGGAACCGCTCCGCCCCGCCCTCAAGGCGGCCGTCAGGTGCAGCCTGGCGGTGCTCGCCGACCGGGTTCCGGGACGCAGCCTGGAGGTGCGCGTCCCGCCGTACGGGGCCGTCCAGGTCATCGAGGGGCCCGCGCACACACGGGGCACCCCGCCCGGCGTGGTCGAGACCGACCCCCTCACGTGGCTGCGCCTGGCCGTGGGCGAGGCCGACTGGGACGGCGCGGTGGGCGACCACGGGGTCCGGGCCAGCGGCGTGCGCTCCGACCTGTCCGCCCACCTGCCGCTGTGGCCCGGTCACGGGCGTACCGGTGGTCACTCCGCCCCCGAGTGACCACCCGCCGTCGGCCAGCGGCTAAGCTGTGCGTGTGTCGTACTCCGACGGCCGGCTCTCCATGGACCTCGATCCGCTCGAACGCGGCCCGCAGGACGCCTGCGGCGTTTTCGGGGTCTGGGCACCCGGCGAAGAAGTCAGCAAGCTCACCTACTTCGGCCTCTACGCGCTCCAGCACCGCGGGCAGGAATCCGCGGGCATCGCCACGAGCGATGGGGAGCGGATCGTCGTCTACAAGGACATGGGACTCGTCTCCCAGGTCTTCAACGAGGCGACGCTCGACTCCCTGAAGGGCCACCTCGCGATCGGCCACTGCCGTTACTCCACCACCGGTTCACCGGTGTGGGAGAACGCCCAGCCGACCTTCTACACCGCGCGTGAGGGGGGTCTGGCGCTCGGCCACAACGGCAACCTCATCAACACCCCCGAACTGGCCGCGATGCTGCCCGACCAGCGCCGGGGCGCCACCACCGACACCGAGGTGCTCACCAACCTCCTCGCGTCACGGGCCAGGGAGGGCCACTCCCTGGAGGAGGCGGCCCAGGAACTGCTGCCGCTGGTGCGGGGCGCCTTCTCCCTGGTCTTCATGGACGAGGACACCCTCTACGCCGCGCGCGACCCCCAGGGCATCCGCCCGTTCGTGCTCGGCCGCCTCGGCGCGAACTCCGGTTCCGGCGGATGGGTGGTGGCCAGCGAGACGGCCGCCCTCGACATCGTGGGCGCCACCGTGGTCCGCGAGATCGAACCGGGCGAACTCCTCGTGATCAACGGCGACGGGGTCCGTTCCAGCCGCTTCGCCCCGGCCGCCCGCAAGGGCTGCCTGTTCGAGTACGTCTACCTCGCCCGCCCCGACACCACCATCAACGGGCGCAACGTGAACTCCACCCGCGTCGAGGTGGGTCGCCGCCTGGCCCGGGAGCACCCGGTCGAGGCCGACCTCGTGATCCCGGTTCCCGAGTCCGGCACCCCCGCCGCCGTGGGGTACGCGGAGGCGAGCGGCATCCCCTTCGCCCAGGGCCTGGTGAAGAACTCCTACGTGGGCCGCACCTTCATCCAGCCCAGCCAGACCCTGCGCCAGCTCGGTATCCGGCTCAAGCTGAACCCCCTGCGCGAGGTCATCGAGGGCCGCCGACTGGTGGTCGTGGACGACTCGATCGTGCGCGGCAACACCCAACGGGCCCTGGTCCGGATGCTGCGCGACGCGGGCGCCGCCGAGGTGCACGTGCGCATCTCCAGCCCGCCCGTGCTGTGGCCCTGCTACTACGGCATCGACTTCGCCACCCGCGCCGAGCTCATCGCCGCGAACCTGTCGGTGGAGGAGATCGCCGAGTCGGTCAACGCCGACTCGCTGGCCTACGTGGACCTGGAGGAGCTCATCGCCGCCTCCGAGCAGCCCAAGGACCAGCTCTGCCGGGCCTGCTTCGACGGGGTGTACCCGTTGGAGGTCAACTCCGACGCGCAGGGCAAGTACCTGCTGGAGAAGGCCTGCGGCACCCCCGAGGGCTCCACCCTGGCCACCAGCCACAAGTGACGCGCGGCGGGCACCGGCCCGCCGCGCCCCGGCGGGGCCTCCCTTCCGGACCCTCCGGCGTGCCCTGGAACGGGCCCCGGGGACCGCGCAGCAGCGCACACCGCACACCGCACACCACCGAACACGAGGAGAACTCGCGTGGCAGCCGACAGCACAGGGGCGACGGGCGCGTACGCGGCCGCGGGCGTCGACATCGCCGCCGGTGAGCGCGCCGTCGACCTGATGAAGCGTCACGTCGCGCGCACCCGCCGACCCGAGCAGGTCACCGACGCCAGCGGTTTCGCGGGCCTGTTCCGGCTCGACACGGCGAAGTACCGGGACCCGGTCCTGGCCACCTCCACCGACGGCGTGGGCACGAAGGTCATGCTCGCCCAGCAGATGGACCGGCACGACACCATCGGCATCGACCTGGTCGGGATGGTCGTCGACGACCTGGTCGTCAGCGGCGCCGAACCCCTCTTCATGACCGACTACGTCGCGACGGGCGCCGTGGTGCCCGAACGGATCGCGGAGATCGTCGGCGGCATCGCCGAGGGCTGCCACCAGGCCGGGTGCGCGCTCATCGGCGGCGAGACGGCCGAACACCCGGGTGCGATGGCCCCGGAGGAGTACGACCTGGCCGGCGCCGGCACGGGGGTGGTCGAGGGCGACGCGATCCTGGGCCCGGACCGGGTGCGCGAGGGGGACGCCGTCATCGCGATGGCCTCCTCCGGCCCGCACTCCAACGGTTACTCGCTGATCCGCCACATCGTGGACCGGGCCGACCTGGACCTGTTCTCCGAGGTGCCCGAGCTCGGCGGCGTTCTGGGCGAGGTGCTGCTCACGCCGACCCGCGTCTACGCGAAGGACTGCGTGGCGCTGACCGCCGAGGTGGAGGTGCACGCCTACTCGCACATCACCGGCGGAGGGCTGGCGGCCAACCTGTCCCGGTCGCTGCCGGACGACCTGGACGCCGAGCTGGACCGCTCCACCTGGGCCCCGGCCCCGGTGTTCGGCTACCTGGCCGAGAAGGGCGGGGTCGGCCGCGAGGACATGGAGGCCACGTTCAACATGGGCGTGGGCATGGTGGTGGTCGTCGCGGAGGGCGACGCCGACCGTGCGCTGGCCGTTCTCGCCGGGCGCGGCGTGGAGGCCTGGCGCCTGGGCGTGGTGAAGGGCGGCTCCGGACGGGCCGTACTGAACGGTGAGTACCGGAACGGCTAGACCGCACCGGTCCGTGTCCGAAGGACGCGAATATAGCCGGTGCGAACCACCGAGGTGGTTCGCACCGGCTATATGCACCTGTCCGCGACGGCTCCCAGGGGGAGCCGTGACCGCCACAGGTCAGCGGTTGTTGTCCGAGCGACCCGAAAGACTCGTCCGGCCCCGACGTCTACTTGTCGGAGTCCGAGTACTTGTCGGCAAGATCCGCGTAGCGGTCGATCAGGTCGTCCTGAGGTTCCGTGTAGGAATCGTCCGGACCCGACGGCCCGGAGGGAGACCCCTCGTCCTCAGCGACACCCAGCTCCGACCGCAGCCGCTCAAGGTCGGTCCCACCGGAGCTGTACTTGAGCTTCCGGGCGACCTTCTGCTGCTTGGCCTTGGCTCGGCCGCGCCCCATTGGCTCGACCCCCTCAACGATTGGGTTCCGACGAACCCCAGATCACTTACTAACCCGCACTACCGGGCTGACGGCCGTCAAACGCGACTGACGGCTGGCGCCAGCTTACGTACACATACAACCGTACCTGGTCGGACCCCACCGTGCCTACGCCACCCGGGTGTGACGGGTGTGGTGTGCGCACGCAACACCATCCTGCCTGCCCGTTCTCACGGTGAGTGCCAGACGCAACGATCTGTGCCACGATGCGATCGTGCTGCCCTACACCGCCTATCTGCGCGTCTACCAGCCGATCACGGCCTTCTCCCCTCGTGACCGGCGGCACTGGGAGGGGTACGCGGAGTCCGCGGACCGGCCCAAACGCGTGAACGCCCTGGCCGCCGAGCACGCGGAGAGCCTGGGGAGGACCATCGCCACGCCGCCCGTGGTGGCGCCCTCGGAGGAGAGCGGTGACGCGTACCTGCGCCGGGTGAACGAGCGGCTGTACGTCTGCCCGTGGCAGACCCGTCTGCGGTGCTGGCGGGCGTTCGAGGAGTTCGCCGGGTCCATGCCGCGCGCCCAGTTGGAGGCGTTCGTCCCCGCCCGGGAGGCGGACCGGGCCGAGACCGGCTACCGGCAGTGGCGGGCCTCCGGCGCGGAGGCCCGGCCCGGCATCCTGTCGAGCACCTGGACGATCCCGATTCCGTGGTTCGTCGCGTTCGAGCCCCAGGAGCGGTGCCTGGTGCTGTCCGCGGGCCGGACCAGGACCCTGTTGTACCTGACCAGGACCGCGCAGGCCAGGCGTCGCCTGGACCACACGGCGGCGGTCCTGCGGGAGCGCGTCGGGGAGCACGCGGTGTCGGCCGCGGCGGAGCGGCTCACGGAGTGGCTGGCCACGACAGCGCACCCGGAGTCGCTCCTCGAACTGGACTACGGGGGGCTGCCGCACCTGCTGAGCGACGACCACCTGAGCGAGGACCACTCGGTGGGCGAGGTGGCCGAGGCGGTGGAGGCGCTCGCCAAGGGCGACGCGGCCCGGGTGAAGGAGTTGCGGGAGAGGCTGACGAGGCGCTGGAGGTCGGTGCGCGCCCTGGAGCACGCCAACTGACGGTCATGGCACGGTCGAGCTTTCGTGGACACCCTGGGGCCCCTGTCGTCATCCCTAACGGGGCCGGGTCCGGAGCGGGGCGGCGCCACGCCGCACCGCAACCTGGTACACCAGGTTTCTCCGGCACACGAATCCGTCTTTTCGCACGTGACGGAGGCGCGGGAAGCCACTCGAAGGAGACCCGCCACCAAGCACCGTGAAACTGGGCATAACGCCCGATACGGATCGGCGTAGACTGTAGCGAGCCGACCACAGAGAGCACACAGAGTAACCAGGAAGCCCTGCTGCGCCGAGGATGCGCGCAGCCCGACCCCGAAGCCCCGCCGGAGCGGCACCCCGCACGCCACCCCACTCGGCCCCGCCCCGATCCGCGACCGACCAGGGCCTGCACCCTCCTCCCCCAGACCCGCCCTCCGGATTTCGGTCGGCCCGCCCTAGCACTTCGGGTGCTCCGGATCGAGAAAAACGAGGCCCGAGAACGAAGTTTTGACCGAATACGCCACATGCCACTAAACGTGTCGCTAGAATCACTTAGCGTGACGCGGCCACGGGCGGCTTTCAATGGCCTCCCACGTGCAAAGTTGCTTGGAGTGGTCGCGCAAACACCTCGGGTGATATCAATAGGACCAAGTGGGACTATTGGACATCCGGGCCAAGTGCCAGGAATCAGGCTCAAGGATCGGCACACAGATCCAGGAGGAGAGGCCGTACACATGTCGACTCGCACGCCCGAGGCGGAGCCCCTGTTGACCCCCGCCGAGGTTGCCACCATGTTCCGCGTTGACCCCAAGACCGTGACGCGCTGGGCCAAGGCGGGCAAGCTGACCTCGATCCGCACCTTGGGTGGCCACCGCCGCTACCGCGAGACTGAGGTCCGCGCCCTGCTGGCCGGAATCCCCAGCCAGCGCACGGAGTGATCTCCCCGGTCTGTGCCGATTCCGGGGGGAACGGCCGGACACGCTCCGGCTGACAGGATTTTCCAGGGCGGGCCACCCCGACACGGTGGCCCGCCCTCCCTCACGCCGTGCCCTCACCGCGACGCCGCACCGCGCGGATTCCTCCTCCGCGCCGCCGCACGCCCGCCCCTGGGCGGACCGGTGGCGCGGAGGCGCTCCGACACGGACCGCGCCGCACCCAGCCCGTGACCGGGCCGCCCGCCGGGGCGCCCGGGTCAGTCCTCGATCTGGTCGTCCATGGCCGTGGTGCGCTTGCGCGCCAGGAAGGTGGCCGTGGCCCCGCCGCCGACCGCCACCACCGCCGCGGTGACCAGGGCGGCCAGGGAACTCCCGGTGGTGGCCAGCCGCTGGCTCGCCACCGACGTCTCCCGCTCCCCCTCGCCGCGCTCGCCCTCGCCGGGCGCCTCCGGTGCGATGTGGGTGGAGCCGATCGCCCAGGAGTCGGCCAAGTCCGCGGTGAACCCCTGCCCCAGCTCGGGGTCGCCCACCACGACCGACACCGTGAGGGCCGAACGCACGCCCTCGCCCTCCCAGTCCTCGTCCTCGTCGTCGAAGGCCTCGGAGACCGCGACGAAGCGGATGCTGACCGGCACCTCCGCGCGGGTGTCGCCCCGTTCGTCGAGGACCTCCAGGGTCTCCTCCACACGGTGGTCGCCGTCGAAGTCGGCGACCGGCACACCGAAGGCGCTCAGCTCCCCGTACTCGAAGGTCGTCTCGGTCGACCCGTCGTAGGCCGCGGCCGCACTGGTCCGCACGTCCGTGAGGGAGAACTCGATCGCGTTGGCGTCCGCCGAGACGGTCTCGGACGCTCCCTCGCCGAGGGCCACCGTGTCGTCGTCGGAGGGCGAGGCGCCCGGCTCCTCCGAAGGGTCGTGGAAGGGCGCGTCCGGCGTGGGCCGCTCCGCCTGGCGGGGGCCCTGACCGGTGTCCTCCCGCTCGTGCGCGCCGTCGTCGTTCACGCCCGGAGGCGCGGAATCGGGCTCCGGCTCCGGAGAGGGGGTCCGCCCCGGCACCTCGACCCGGCCCTGCCCGGGGTCGACCAGGCCGAGCCCGACCAGGTCGTCGACACCGATCCGCACCGTCGCCCGCTCGACCACCGTCTGGGACAGCGCACCCCGGTCGTTGACCAGGGTGCGGCCCTCCCCCGTGATCCGGGTGAAGGCGGACAGCGGGCCCTGGGCGGGTTCGGCGGGGGCCGCGTCCTCGGTCTCGACCCCGAATCCCAGGGCCTCGGAGTGGCCCGAGACGAGATCGCCGTCGGCCACCCGCGCCCGAGCGTTGGCCCAGACCAGCTGGTCGGCCGAGGCGGGGAGGGCGGCCACGACCCCCAACGCGCCGAGGGCGACGAAGAGGGTGCCGCCCACCAGGGCGCGGCGGACGGACGGTTTGGCGGGAGTCACCACAACACTCCTGTTGTATCTGGGGGATGCCCGGCTCTCGGGCCGGGGCCGGTCCGGCGACGTCGCGTCGGAGCGGGGTGGTCCGGCCGACCTGGCGAGCCGGGTGCGGTGTTCCGGAGACGGGGGTGTGCGCCCCGCCGCCGATCGGGGTTCGGGTCGGGTGTGGAGTTCCGTGTGCGGGACGTTCCACACGGTGAGCCTAGTCGCTAGATCACAAAACGGAAACCGTTCGCCCGGCCCTGTGGACGACGGCCCCAACCCCTGGTTCGGCCGTGGGGGCCGCCGCGCCGGTCGGCGGAACGCGCCATCGACCAGGCTCCGACCCGAGGCGACGCGCTCCCGGGAGCCGCCCCGGAAACGGCACGAGGCACGCGGGCGAACCCGACTCCCGTGACGACCGGGACGAGAACGGGCGTGGAACGGGCACCTTTCGTCCGGCTCTGTACGGGTACGGCGGGGTCACGGACAGCGGCTAGGTTTGACGCATGCTCGTCTGCGCACCTTCAGGGCGCCGGAGCCGCGCCACCCGCGCCCTGGCCCTGCTCTCGCTCGCCGTCGTCTGGACCGCGGGCTGCACGCCCCCGGCCGGAGGTGCGGCCGGGTCCGACCCGACCGCAGCACCACCGCTGCCCGGCCCGGAGGACGGGGCCGGGAACGGCGCCGTGGCCGACGACGAGACCGCGCCGCCCGGTGTCGGCCCCCTCGGCGACCGCGTCGTGGTCATCGATCCTGGCCACAACGGCGGGAACGCGTCGGCGCCGAGTGAGATCAACGCCCTGGTTCCCGCCGGTCCCGGCGAGAAGGCCTGCGACACGGTGGGGGCCGAGAGCGTCAACGGCTACCCCGAACACGAGTTCAACTGGGAGCTGTCCCTACTGGTGAAGGAGCGGTTGGAGGCCGACGGCGCGACGGTGGTCCTCACCCGTGAGGACAACGAGGGCGTGGGGCCGTGCGTCAACGAGCGGGCCGAGATCGGCAACGACAACGACGCGGACGTGGCCCTGTCCATCCACGCGGACGGTGGTCCGGGTTCGGGGCGCGGGTTCCACGTCATCGCCCCCGGTGAGGTGAGCGGGTTCACCGAGGACATCGTCGAGCCCTCGGCGCTGCTCGCCGAGGACCTGCGCCGCGAGTACCTCGAGGGCAGCGACATCCCCTACGCGGACTATCTCGCGGATGAGGGTCTGGACGAGCGCACCGACCTGGGCGGCCTGAACATGTCCACGGTGCCGAAGGTGTTCCTGGAGGCCGGGAACATGCGCAACACCCAGGACGCCGAACTCCTGGAGGACCCCGAGTGGCGCGAACGCGCCGCCGACTCCATCGCCCGGGGCCTGGCCGCCTACCTGCTGCGCGGCTGATCCCGCACACGGAAACGGGCCCCGGGGATCTCTCCCCGGGACCCGCCCCGTCGTCACACCGGCCCGGCCGCGCCACTCGCCCCGCACGCCCTGGCCCCGGTGACTAGCCCTCGTTGGTGTCGGGGGTGTCCTCGCCGGACTTCTTCTTGCGGCGCGCCAGGTAGGCGGCGGCGCCACCACCGGCGGCGATCGCGGCACCGGCCGCGATCAGACCGGCGATCGGCGAACCGGTCGCGGCCAGCGGCTTGGCGTCCTTGGCGTCGGTCTTGGGAACCGACTTCTCGTCGCGCTCCTTCTTCTCCGGGTTCTTGGTGTCGCCACCACCGGAGCCGTCGCCCTCGCCACCGCCGACGGTGCCGGTGGTGATACCGGCGGCGCTCTCGGCGATCAGGAAGCCGGAGACGATCTCGTCGTTGACGCTGAAGGTGATGTACATGTCGGTGACGGCGTCGTTCCAGACGAAGCCGGCGTCCTCGGTCTCGTAGACCCCGGTGACGGGCTCCAGCGCGACGACCAGCTCGTAGGTCTGGCCCTCGACCTCGGCCTGGAACGTGTACTCGCCATCGCCGTTGAAGTTGTGGCTGACCTCGCCGCCCCAGCTCTGGCTGGTGGAGACGCTGGCACCGTTGATGGTGGTATCGAGCAGAACCTCGCCGCCGCCGTCGACCAGCTCGGAGTTCTCCTCGTCGAGCTCGATGACCTCGGCGGAGGTGGTGGCCGCCTCGGTGGTGTCGGTCTCGTCGGAGGAGTCGCCCGGCTCCTGCGAGGGCTGGGCGTCCGGCTCGTCGGTCGGCTGCTCGGAGGGCTGCTCGGGGGTGGTGTCGTCCCCGCCGTCACCGGGGGTCTCGGTGTCGGTGTCGTCGCCGGGGCCCTCGGAGTCGTCGGAGTCGTCCTCGCCCTCGGCGTCGTCGTCCTCGGAGTCGTCGTCCTCCGGGGTCTCCTCGTCATCATCGTCGTCATCGTCATCGTCGTCGTCCTCGGGGTCGAGGATGCCGGGGAGGTCGTCCTCGGTGATGACGATGCGAGCGGTCTCCACGACGGCGGTACCGGTGGCGCCGCTGGCGTTCACGGTGGCGGTGGTGGTGCCCTCGACGGTCAGCCAGTTGTCGATGGCGCCGCTGAAGGAGTCGGAGACCGTCTGGTCCTTGGTGATGTAGGTCTGGGTGGCCTCGGAGGCACCCAGGGCCGAGGCGTAGCCCCACCCGTAGGTGTCGGCGTGGGCGGGCGAGGCCGCGCCCAGGGTCATGGCACCCAGCGCGGCGAAGGCGAAGCCGCCCTGGAACACGCGACGCGCGGAGATTCGAGAAGCGTTCTTCAAGATCAATCCTCGTGTGGATCGTCCGGGCCCACATGGTTCGGGGCCAGGCCTGGTCTGGGCTTCCACCGCCGGAACACAAAGGCGGGAAGTCTCGGAACGCGGAATCACGGACCAGGGTCGAATGGGGGACGGCCAGGGCACACAGAAGCCCATGACCTGCGAAAATAGAGAGCGTGCACGGTTTCGGCCCGCAGAGGGCAAGGGCCGAAAGAACCGGCTGAGTTACTTTCCATTCCCTACGAAAAGAGTACAGTCCACCCAAAGATCAAATGCATGATCACTGATCTCAAAACTATCACGATGGAACGCATGGAAACACTGAGTAACCGCCCGAATAAATTCCCGTCATTCTTTTGGGAACGGGTAAACCTCCACTCCGACGGCGCGTCTTACGAAGAAGGCCCCGCCCGGAGGGACGCCCGTCCAGGGGGCGTCCGCGTCCTCACCCGGCCAGAACTACCGGCCGGCATGGCACGGGCCACCCTCCCTCGGCATAATGCGAACCATGAGTTCCCCCCAGCCCTCACGCGCCCCCGCCCCGCACGCGTTCGGGCACGGCACGGGAGGCGGCCACACGGCACCTCCGATCGGGCCGACCCCGCCGAACGCACACGCGGACGCGTGATTCCACACCTACGAACCTCGTGAACTGCACAATGGGGACCATGCCTCTGACACCGGCGGACATCCGCGACAAGAAGTTCCACACGGTGCGACTGCGCCCGGGCTACAACGAGGAGGACGTGGACGCCCTCCTCGACCGGATCGAGGCGACCCTGGTGGCCCTGGAGGGCGGGCCGCGCACGGGTCCGCTGCTCACCGCCGAGGAGATCCGCAACTCCCGGTTCCGCACCACCCGGATGAGCCCCGGCTACCGCGAGGACGAGGTGGACGACTTCCTCGACCTCGTCGTGGCCGACCTCGCCGGTCGCGGCCTGGGCCAGTCCGCCCCGCCGCCGCTGCCCCCGCACCCCGACCGGGGCGGACCCCGCCAGCCCCACCCCGGGAGCGGCTACCCGGGACCGCCCCACCCCGGCCCGCAGCCCACCCCACCGGCCGCGCACGGACCACGGATGGCGCCCCGGGACATCAGGGAGAAGCGTTTCGCCACCACCCGACTGACCACCGGCTACAACGAGCAGGAGGTGGACGACTTCCTGGACCGCGCCGAGTACACACTGGAGGTCCTGCTCCAGGGCAGGCCGGACCGGGCCACCCTCACCGCCGCCGAGGTGGAGCGGGTCCAGTTCGCCACCACCCGCGCGCGCCCGGGGTACGACCCGGCCCAGGTCGACCAGTTCCTGGACGAGCTCGCCGAGGAGTTCCGCCGCCACGAACGCCCCTGACCCCGGACACGCCGCCAGCTCCGCACCCCTCCGGGGACAGCGGAAAGTAATATTTAGGCACAGGGAGTAGTCATTCCTGGTCAAGGGCGGCCCGAGGGGAGCAGTATGCGTCATCATGCCACGCCGTCTGGAGGGGTGTTCGCGACCGGCGCGGTCCACGGAGTCCCCGGTTGCACCACGGCGCCCGGCGCGTGGCCACCGCGCCGGACCGCGCCCCACGGTCGGGCGCTCGACCCGCACCCGACCGACCCCGACGAGGAGGTCGTCCCGGCCGCCGCACATCCCTGGGAGAGACCCCTGCTCGCGCTCGGCGTGACGGTGACGCTCACCCTGGCCGCGGTGCTGCTGCGGCTGGTGTGGACCGTGTCGGGCTCTCCGCTCTGGACGGCCCTGGCCCTGGCCGCGGTCCCCCTGGCCTGCTGGTCCGTGCGCGGACTGCGCTACGCCCGCGAACGCGCGGAGTCCGTCCGGATCTCGCCCACCCAGTTCCCCGAGGCGTACCGGGTGGTGGTCGAACTGGCCCGGGAGATGGGGCTGAACCGCACCCCGGAGGCCTACGTCCGCACCCGCCCGTGCTCGGCCCGCGCCGACGCCGCCGCGCACGGTCTCCGGCGCTACCTGGTGCTGCCCGACACGTTGTTCGACCGCGGAGAGCTGCGCGACCGCGACGCCCTCGCCTTCCTCGTGGCCCACCAGGTGGGCCACGTCGCCGCCGGGCACACGGGGTACTGGCGGCGACTGGCGACCCTGGGCGCCGACCTCGTCCCCGGCCTGGGCGCGGCACTCTCCCGAGCCGCCGAGTACACGGCCGACGACCACGCCCACGCCCACGCGCCCGAGGGCACCCACGCGGTGCGGCTCCTCGCGGGCGGACCCGCCCTGTACCCGCGTGTGAACCTGGGCGAGATGGCCGCCCGCGCGCACACCGACCGGGGCTGCTCCCTGCTGCTCTACCACCTGCTCTCGCACCGCCCCAGCAACACGCGCAGGATGGCCGCCCTGCGCGACCGCGCCCGCCGGGGCCGGGTGTTCCTGTAGCGAACCCACAGTAAGGCGACCTACGTCATCGCAGGAAGACTTGACCTTTTCGAACAGGCGTTCGATAAGGTGGGCGGCGTGAGTCTCCAGAACGACCAGATCCACGTCCGCTCCACCGACCGTGGCCACCCCGCCCAGTTCACCTGGCGCGGCCACACCTTCCGCGTCCGCCGGATCATCGGCGACTGGCCCGCCCGGCCCGGGGGCCCGGGCGTACCGGCCACGCAGATCCACCTGCTCCGCGTCTCCGCCGAGTCCGAGACGGGGCAGCCCAGCATCATCGACATCTCCCGGGACACCGCCTCCGAACACTGGACCATGCGGCGCCAGTGGAGTGGCCGGTAGGGCGGGTCCGGGTGCCCGAGCCTGGCTCCCGGACCCGCTCCCGCCCCGGCGAGCGGGGCCGCGTCAGCGCCGGAGGGCGGGCCCGCGTCAGCGCCAGAGCCGGACCGAGTACGCCCCCACCAGGCCGCGCACGAGTTCGACGAACTCGCCCTCCGGCATCGGGTCCGGGCGACGTCCGTCCCTCAACCGCACGGAGACGCTGCCCTCCAGGACCTCCCTCGCCCCCAGCACCACCTGGTAGGGCACCAGTCGGGCCGCCCGGATGCGTCCGCCCAGGCCGCCGCGCTCGGGCCCCGCGACCTCCGCGCGCAGCCCCAGTTCGACGCACCGCGCCACGATCCGGGCGGCGTCGGCGACCTGGTCGCCGGAGACCGGCAGCACCACGACCTGGACGGGCGCCAACCAGGCGGGGAACGCCCCGCCGTGGACCTCCACCAGGTGCGCCACCGCCCGTTCCACGCTCCCGATCACGCTCCGGTGCACCATGACGGGCCGGTGCCGGGCGCCGTCCGCTCCGACGTAGGTCAGGTCGAACCGCTCCGGCTGGTGGAAGTCCACCTGAACGGTCGAGAGGGTGAACTCCCTGCCTCCCGCGTCGGTGAACTGCACGTCGATCTTGGGTCCGTAGAAGGCCGCCTCGTCCTCCGCCCGTTCGTAGGGCACGCCGGAATGGTCGAGGGCCTCGGACAACAGTTCGGTGGAGCGGCTCCACAGGTCCGGAGCGTCGACGTACTTTCCTCCCGGGCCGGGCAGCGACAGTCGGTAGCGGGTGGCGGCGACTCCCATCGCGGTGTGCGCACCCCGCACCAGCTCCAGTGCGGCACCCACCTCGTCCACGACCTGCTCCAGCGCGCAGAAGACGTGCGCGTCGTTGAGCTGGATCGCGCGCACCCGACTCAGACCGCCCAGGACCCCGGAGCGCTCCGAGCGGTACATGCCGCCCAGCTCGGCCACCCGCAGCGGGAGTTCCCGGTGGCCCCGCCCGCGCGATCGGTAGATCACCGCGTGGTGGGGGCACAGGCTCGGCCTCAGCACGACCTGCTCGCCACCGCCCAGGTCCATCGGCGGGTACATGTCGTCGCGGTAGTGGCTCCAGTGTCCGGAGGCCTCGTACAGCTCGCGTTTGCCGAGTACCGGCGAGTACACGTGCTGGTACCCCGCACGCCGTTCGGCGTCACGGACGTACTCCTCCAAGGCGTGGCGCACGGTGGCACCGTCCGGCAGCCAGTAGGGCAGCCCTGATCCGATCAGCGGGTCGGTGCCGAAGAGTTCGAGCTCGCGGCCGAGCCTGCGGTGGTCGTGTCGTGCGGTCATCACGTCTCCTCCTGTGGGACGAGTGACCGCAAGACGAAGGCCCCGGGGCACTCGCCCCGGGGCCTGTCGAAAACACGGTTCAGCGCGCCGGGGACTCCGGCGTCGTCGTCATGAAGGCGCGCTGCATACGGCTCACCGTATCAGCGTTCGAAATGGGGGGCTCCCTCGTCGAGCCGGGCCCAGCGGACGCGTTCCAGTACGCGTTCGGCCATGGGCGGCATCTCGTGGTCGGCGAACCAGCCCACGTCCAGGCTCTCGTCATCGTCGACCGACAGCCGCCCGCCCACGGACCGGCAGCGGAAGGCCAGGTCGAGGAACTGCACCCGGTCGCCGTTGGGGTAGGTGTGCGGCTCCTGGCCGAGCACGGCGACCAGCCGCTCCACCTCCACCCTCACCCCGGTCTCCTCCCACACCTCGCGGACCACGGCCCGCGCGGGCTGCTCCCCCGGTTCGAGGATGCCGCCGGGAGTGGCCCAACGGCCGTCGTCGGAGCGCTGGTGCAACAGCACGCGGCCGTCGTCGTCGAGCACCACCCCGGTCACACCCACCAGGGGCAGCAGGGAGTGGCCGACGTGGGCGCGCAACTGGGTGACGAAGTCCGGGACGGGCATGCCCCCAAACTAACCCGGGGCGCGGTCGGCGGGCGGGTCAGCCGCGCGTGCGACGAAGCTCGGCGTACTCGTGGTCGAGGATCGACATCAGGACCGCGTCGTGCCACGCCCCGTCCCAGCGCAGGTGCTGGCGCCACACGCCCTCACGGACGAACCCCGATTTCGCGTACGAGCGTTCGGCGTTGGTGTTGAAGGCGAAGACCTCCAACGCCACCCGGTGCAGACCGGCGGTCTCGAAGGCGTACTCCAGGACCAGGTCGGTGGCCTCGGTGCCGTAGCCCCGTCCGGTGTGCTCCATGGAGCTGAGCGCGATCCGGTAGTGCGCCTCGGCGTTGTCCGGGTCCAGATCGAGGAGTGCGCAGTCCCCGACGACGCGGTCGTCGGCCCGGGAGCGGATCACCCAGTCGGCCCGGTCGTGCTGGTGCTCGCGGGCCGTGAAGAGCCGGACGAGTCCCTCAGCGGTGAACTCCCGGTGGGTGCCGGTGAGCCTGCGCACCTGCGGGTCCATGTCCACCAGGCCGGGGACGAGGTCGTCGGCATTGGCCGCCGTGAGCGGGTCCAGGCGCACGCGGTCACCGGTGAGGGCGGGCTGGTGGCGGAAGACGTCGGGAGGCACCATGAGGGTGATCCAACCAGCGCCCCCACCCCCGGGCAACGGGTTTTCGACGCGGGCGACCGCCGGGCGGGACCCGGGCCCACCGGTGTGGGAGGCGACCGGGCCGGGCGCCGGGTTCGGAGGGTGAGGGACCATTGACGGCGGGTCGTGGCTCTGGACAGACTGTCCGGGTCCGCACACCCCCACGGATCGACCCCCCGGGAGCAGACTTGGTAGACACGACCGACCTCCGCCCCACCCCCGAGGACCGCTTCACCTTCGGCTTGTGGACCGTCGGCTGGCGCGGTGTCAACACCTTCGGCGACCCCGTCCGGCCACCGCTCGACCCGGTCGACGCCGTGCGCCGCCTCGCCGACCTCGGCGCGTACGGCGTCACCTTCCACGACGACGACCTGATCCCGCCGGGCAGCACCCCCGACGAACGGGACGCGGTGATCCAGCGCTTCCGCAAGGCGCTCGACGAGACCGGGCTCACGGTTCCCATGGCCACCACGAACCTGTTCAGCCACCCGGTCTTCCGGGACGGCGGCTTCACCTCCAACAGCCGGGACGTACGACGCCACGCGCTGCGCAAGGTGATTCGCAACATCGACCTGGCGGCCTCCCTGGGCGCGACCACCTACGTGTGCTGGGGCGGCCAGGACGGCTCGGAGACCGAGGCGGGCAAGGACCACCGCGCCGCGCTGGACCGTCTGCGCGAGGCCTTCGACCTGTTGTGCTCCTACGTCCGGGAGCAGGGGTACGGCCTGCGCCTGGCGATCGAGCCCAAGCCCAACGAACCGCGTGGCGACGTGCTGCTGCCCACCGTCGGCCACGCCCTGGCCTTCATCGAGCGGCTCGCCCACCCGGAGATGGTGGGGGTCAACCCCGAGGTCGGTCACGAGCAGATGGCCGGGCTGAACTTCGCGCACGGCGTGGCCCAGGCGCTGTGGGCGGGCAAGCTGTTCCACATCGACCTCAACGGACAGCGCGGAGTGAAGTACGACCAGGACCTGCGCTTCGGCGCGGGCGACCTCAAGGAGGCCTTCTTCCTCGTGGACCTGTTGGAGCGGGCCGGATACGAGGGGCCCAGGCACTTCGACTTCAAGCCGCCGCGCACCGAGGACGTGTCCGGGGTGTGGGAGTCGGCGGCGGGCTGCATGCGCAACTACCTGCTGCTCAGGGAGCGGGCGGCGGCCTTCCGCGCCGATCCGGAGGTGGCCGCGGCCCTGGCCGACGCCCGGGTCCCCGAACTCTCCACTTCCACCCTCGCCCCCGGCGAGAGCGTCGCGGACCTGCTCCGGGAGGAGTTCGACGCTGAGGAGGCGGGGCGGCGCGGCTACCACTTCGAGCGGCTGGACCAGCTCGCCCTGGAGCACCTGCTCGGCGCCCGCTGAGCCGGGCGCGCCCCCGGGAGGACTTCCCCTCCCCCGGGGGCGCCGGGGGCTCTGCGCGAGCCGAGCGGCCCGGGGTCAGCGGTGGACGGTCGGGCCCGACGCGCTCCGGCGCGCGGCCTCGCGCTCGTCGTAGAGCCGTGCGAAGTCGCGCGCCCGCTGGCGGTAGCGCCGCACCCAGGGGCCGAGGAAGAGCACGTAGCCCAGGAACAGCAGGGTGATCACGAGCGGGAAGACGGCGTCGGCGCCCGGGCCGTGGGCCCGGAGGTTGAGGACGCTCAGCGTACCGAACAGGAGCAGGCCGATCGCGCTGATCACGGTGACCGTGCGCGGGGAGTTGATGCCCGCCTCCGCCTGGGCGGCGACCACCCGGGCGGCCCGGTTGACGGAGTCGCGTTCGTGGAGGCCGCCGCGGCGCAGCTGGCGTTTGGCCTCCAGCAGGTCGACCGGATCGGTGCCCGGAGCGAGGGTGGACGTGCCGAGGGTCCTGCGCAGGAACACGGGCATCAGCCACACCATGAGAGCCATCATGACCGCGGCGGGGGCGAGGCCCGCGAGGAGCGCGGGCACCGCGCTCCGCCAGTCGTCGGCCACGAGCACGCAGAGGACCAGCGGCGGGAGCACGACCACGGGGAAGAGGATGAGCGAGGCCCTGACGGCGTAGGCACGCGGATGGTTCTGCGCGTAGACCTGCATCCGGCCGAACAGGGCCCTGGGATGTCGGCGAGCGGACCGGGGGTGTGTCGTGTGCTCGTTCATACCGCACCCCTACCCCGATTCGCCGTGACCTATCCGAGACCTCGGGAGGGTTCGCTGTTGACCGTGCCCCCGGGGCGGGCGTCGTAGGCCATCGCCAGGTCCCGGGCCCTCCGTTTGGCCAGGAGGTCGTGGGCGACGGCGAATGCCACCATCAATGCCATCAGGACGCTCACGACCAGGAAGACGGCCGAGCCGCTCCAGCCACCGTCCGAGGCGTACCGGTTGAGGGCGTTGAACAGGTTGAGGACGCTGAAACCGGCCAACATCAGCGCCGACGGCCAGAGCCGTTGACCCAGGACCTGGGCGGCCAGGGCTCGGGCGACCCGGTCGACCTCGGGCACGCCGGTCAGCGTCCTTGAGCGGAGCACGCGTCTGGCGGCCCGCAGGTCCGCCGGCCGGGTGTCGGCGGGGAGCGGGACCCTGAACACCATCAGGTGCACGAACGCGGTGACCACCATCAGGAAGAGGGGGAGGCCAGCCGCAACGCCGACCAAGGCCAGGACGGCCCACACGGCGGGGTGGTCGGCGACGCCGAAGAGCAGGCCGAGGAGCACGGTCAGGAGCGTCAGTGACAGCACGCCGGTGAAGGCCACCCGGCGTGCGTGCCCGGGGTCGTTCTGGGCGCGGACCTGGAAGCGGAGGAGGGGGTCGAGGAGGCGGGGGGACCTGGCGGCGGGGGGTGTGGTGTCGATGGTTCCATTATCCCCGCCGCCCGGGGTCGGAAGAGCGTTGTCCACAGGGGGAGTCGGCCGCCCCGGTGGGGGGCGGCCGTGGACGGACCCGCACCCGCCCCTCTCCGGGCGGTGTCCGCGTACCCGGCGCGGGCACGGGAGAGGGGGTGTTCACGGCTGGGGGCGGTCCCGGGAGAGGGGGCTCACGGGACCGGGCCGGACTATCCGGCCTGGCGCTTGGCCTCCAGGGCCTCCATCGCCGCTACGGCGGTGGCGACGGTCTGGTGGACCGGGACCTGCCGGTGCAGGCCGACCAGGCGGACGACCTTGGTGACGCGCTCGTTCAGGGCCGCCAGGGACAGGGAACCGTCCAGCTCACGGACGTTCCGGTAGGCGTTGATGATGACGTTCAGCCCGCTGGAGTCCATGAAGTCCAGGGCGGACAGATCCAGGATCAGCCACGGACCGTGGTCCTCGATCGCGGTCTTGATGTGTTCCTGGAGGTCGGCGGCGGTCGCGATGTCGAGTTCTCCCTCGATCGCGACGATGACGCTGCGGCTCTCGAACCGCGTGCTCAGTCCAAGCCTGTGCACGTTCACTCCTCCCGGCCCCACGCTCCGATGGTGAGGGGTCCCTCGCTTAACCATACGCAGCCCGACCGGGAACGACTACCGGACCCGGCTCCACTCCCACAGAGCCGGTCCGGTGAGGGAGACGCCTGCGCGCCCGAGCGGTCTGGTAAGTCGTTGGACACACACGGTATAAGCGAACCGCTCCCACGGGAATGGCATCGGGGAAGAAATTTTCGCCTCATGGGCGAGAACCCCCTCCCCCACGGGCGATACCTCCCGTTCACCCTGGGTCATTTCACGACATGGAACCCGGTGTCGCCCAGCTCTCCTCAGTCGTCCCCGCCGTCGTTCCCGGACCGGTCACGCCCCGTTCGCCCCTCGTGGACGCCGTCACCCTGAGTGAAGGAGGCCAGTAGGGAACGCGCGGCGAGAGTGGCGGTCGTCTCACCCGACCGCACCCGCGCCTCCATCTCCGGGACGAGCGCGGACACCTCCCGGTCCCTCAGGAACGAGTCCATCAGCTGGTCGCGCACCTGGTCCCACATCCAGCTGACACCCTGGGCGCTGCGCCGCTCGGCGAGGGCACCGTCCCGCTCCAGCACACGCCGGTGTTCGAGCACGGTCTCCCACACCTCGTCCAGACCGTCGCCGGTCAGGCCGCTACAGGTGAGCACCGGCGGCCGCCACTCAGGGTGCACCGGTTGGAGCAGGCGCAGGGCCCGGGAGAGCTCCCGGGCGGCCTTGCGCGCGTCGTCGGCGTGCGCACCGTCGGCCTTGTTCACCGCCACCACGTCGACGAGTTCCAGCACGCCCTTCTTGATCCCCTGGAGCTGGTCGCCGGTGCGGGCCAGTGTGAGGAACAGGAAGCAGTCGACCATCGCGGCGACCGTGACCTCGGACTGGCCGACGCCCACGGTCTCCACCAGCACCACGTCGAACCCGGCCGCCTCCATGAGCAGCATGGTCTCCCTCGTGGCGCGGGCGACCCCGCCGAGGGTGCCCGCCGTGGGCGAGGGCCGGATGAACGCGTCGGGGTCGACCGCGAGCTCGGCCATGCGCGTCTTGTCGCCCAGGATGCTCCCGCCGGTGCGGGTGGAGGAGGGGTCGACGGCGAGCACGGCCACCCGGTGGCCGCGTGAGGTCAGCCGTGTCCCGAGCGCGTCGATGAAGGTCGACTTGCCCACACCGGGCACCCCGGTGATGCCCACCCGCTGGGCCTTGCCGGTGTGCGGCAGCACCCGCACCAGGAGTTCCTGCGCGGCGCGCGCGTGGTCCGGGCGGCGCGACTCCACGAGGGTGATGGCCCTGGCCAGGGTCGGCCGATGCCCGGACAGCACCCCCTCGGCCAGGGCGTCCACGTCCACCGGACGCCTCCCGCGCACCGCCACGTCCACTCCCCTTCCGACCGTTCACCGGCCGCTCGTTCCCGCGCCGGACCCTCCGGACGCCGCTCGGACTACTCCGGGCCCACCGGGCCCCGGCCGCTCCGTGCCTCGCGCGACCCGTCCCCGCCGTCGGGGTCCAGCCGGTCCTCCAACTGGTCGAGCAGGTCGACGGCGGCCTCGGCGATCACCGTTCCGGGCGGGAAGATCGCGGACGCACCGGCCGCGCGGAGCTCGTCGAAGTCGCCCGGGGGGATCACCCCGCCCACCACGATCATGATGTCCTCGCGGTCCAGCCGGGCCAGCTCCTCGCGCAGCGCGGGCACCAGGGTGAGGTGCCCGGCCGCCAGCGAGGACACCCCGACCACGTGTACGTCGGCCTCCACGGCCTGCACGGCGACCTCGGCCGGGGTCTGGAAGAGCGGGCCCACGTCCACGTCGAAGCCGAGGTCGGCGAAGGCCGTCGCGATGACCTTCTGGCCCCGGTCGTGGCCGTCCTGGCCCATCTTCGCCACGAGGATGCGGGGGCGGCGGCCCTCGGCCTCGGTGAACTCCTCGACCCGGGCGGTCACCCGGTCCATCAGCCCGGCCGCGTCGGCGCTCCCGGCCGCCTCGTTCCTGTACACACCCTGAATCGTACGGATCTGGCCGGAGTGGCGGTGGAACACCTTCTCCATGGCGTCGGAGATCTCTCCGACGGTCGCCTTGGCCCGGGCCGCGTCGACGGCGGCGGCGAGGAGGTTGTTCGTGAGGTCCTCGTCGGCCCGGGACTCCCGTCCGGCGGCCTCGGTGAGGGCGTCCAGGGCGGCGCGCACCTCCCGCTCGTCGCGCTCCTCGCGCAGGCGGCGGAGCTTGTCGAGCTGCTGGGCGCGGACCCTGGAGTTCTCGACCTTGAGGACGTCGATCTCGTCGGGGGTGTCGGGGCGGTACTTGTTGACCCCGATCACGGGCTGGCGGCCGGAGTCGATGCGCGCCTGGGTGCGGGCGGCCGCCTCCTCGATGCGCATCTTCGGCAGTCCGGCGTCGATCGCGGCGGCCATCCCCCCGGCCCGCTCGACCTCCTGGATGTGCGCCCACGCCTTCTCGGCGAGCTGGTGGGTGAGGCTCTCGACGTAGTAGCTGCCGCCCCAGGGGTCGACGACGCGGGTGGTGCCCGACTCCTGCTGCAACAGCAGCTGCGTGTTGCGGGCGATGCGCGCGGAGAAGTCCGTGGGCAGGGCGAGCGCCTCGTCCAGGGCGTTGGTGTGCAACGACTGGGTGTGGCCCTGTGTGGCGGCCATGGCCTCCACACAGGTGCGCGCGACGTTGTTGAACACGTCCTGCGCGGTGAGCGACCAGCCGGAGGTCTGGGAGTGCGTGCGCAGGCTGAGCGACTTGTCCTTGGCGGCACCCAGGTCCTTGACCAGGCGGGCCCACAGCAGTCGGGCCGCGCGCAGCTTGGCGACCTCCATGAAGAAGTTCATCCCGATCGCCCAGAAGAACGACAGCCGGGGCGCGAAGGCGTCCACGTCCAGTCCGGACCGCTGACCCGCGCGGATGTACTCCACGCCGTCGGCGAGGGTGTACGCCAGCTCCAGGTCGGCCGTGGCCCCGGCCTCCTGCATGTGGTAGCCGGAGATGGAGATGGAGTTGAAGCGCGGCATCCGCTGGGAGGTGAAGGCGAAGATGTCGGAGATGATCCGCATCGACGGCCGCGGCGGGTAGATGTAGGTGTTGCGGACCATGAACTCCTTGAGGATGTCGTTCTGGATGGTCCCCGACAGCTTCTCGGGCGGCACCCCCTGCTCCTCGGCGGCCACGATGTAGAGGGCCAGGACGGGCAGCACCGCGCCGTTCATGGTCATGGACACGCTCATCCGGTCCAACGGGATGCCGTCGAACAGTTGGCGCATGTCGTAGATGGAGTCGATGGCCACGCCCGCCATGCCCACGTCCCCGGCGACCCGGGGGTGGTCGGAGTCGTAGCCCCGGTGGGTGGCGAGGTCGAAGGCGACCGACAGGCCCTTCTGGCCGGCGGCGAGGTTGCGGCGGTAGAAGGCGTTGGACTCCTCGGCGGTGGAGAACCCGGCGTACTGGCGGATGGTCCACGGCTGGTTGACGTACATGGTCGGGTAGGGCCCGCGCAGGTACGGCGGGATGCCGGGCAGCCCGTCCACGAAGTCCAGGCCCGCGCGGTCGGCGGGCGTGTAGAGCGGCCGGACCCCGATGCCCTCGGGGGTCTCCCACTCCAGGGCGTCGGCGGCCTTGCCCGTGGAGTCCTCCAGGGACCGGCGCCAGTCGGCCGCGCCCTGGTCGCCGCCGGTGAAGGCCGGGTACCGGGGGTCGACGGCGGAGAAGTCGGGGATCATGCGTTCGCCCCCTGGGTGGAGTCGGTCGTGGTGGTCGGGGGGTCGGTGAGGAGCACGTCGACGAGGTCGGTGAGCAGCGCGACGGCGTCGCATCCCCGGTGGGCGAAGGCGTCCACCCCGGCCTCCCGGTAGGAGTCGCGCGGTGCTCCGGCGAGCAGGACGCGGCGGGCCCCGGCCCCCTTGAGGGCGCGGGCCGCCTCCTCGGCGTGCTCGTCGTAGAGGCGGTCCGACGAGCAGATGACGGCGACCCGGCTGCCGGAGTCAGCGAAGGCGCGGGCGGCGGACGGGGCGTCGTCGAGCGGACCCGGGTCGCGGGCCTCCACTCCCCCGGCGGCGAGCAGGTTGGTGGCGAAGGAGGCGCGGGCGGTGTGCGCCGCGACCGGGCCGAGAGTGGCGAGGAAGGCCGCGGGCCGGTGGCCGGTGGCGGCGGTGTGCGCGTCGGAGCGGTCGCGCAGGGCCTCGTACTCCTGGGCGTAGCGGCGAACGGGAAAGCCGCCTTCGACGGGGGCCCGGCGGGCCGGGTCGGCGGCGCGGACCAGGGGTCTCTCGTTCGGGTCGGGGAACTCGCTGACCCCGGTGAGCGGGGCGGTGCGGCGGGCGAGGTCGTGGCGGCGGCGCTCCCAGGTGCGGTCCACGGCGGTGCGGAGTGCGCCGTGCGCGACGGCGTCGGCGGCGCCCCCGGCGCGTTCCAGCTCCTGGAAGAAGGCCCATCCGGCGCCGTACAGGGCGCGGGTGAGGGACTCGACGTAGAACGACCCTCCGGCCGGGTCGATGACCCGGGCCAGGTGGGACTCCTCGATGAGGAGCGACTGGGTGTTGCGGGCGATGCGGCGCGCGAAGTCGTCGGGCAGGCCCACGGCGCTGTCGAAGGGCGCCACGGTGACGGCGTCGGCTCCGCCCACCCCGGCCGCGAAGCAGGCCACGGTGGTGCGGAGCATGTTCACGTGCGGGTCGCGGCGGGTGAGCATGGCGTCGGAGGTGGTGGCGTGCAGGCTCATGCCGCGCCGGTCGGCGGGCACCCCGCAGGCTTCCAGCACCTGGTTCCACATGGCGCGGACGGCGCGCAGCTTGGCGATGACGGAGAACTGGTCGGCGTTGGCGGCGAGCCGGAACTCGATCCGGCGGGCGGCGTCGGCCAGGTCGAGTCCGGCGCCGGTGAGCGCGCGCAGGTAGGCGGTCGCGGCGGCGACGGCGAAACCGATCTCCTGGGCCTCGGAGCCGCCCGCGTCGTGGACCAGGGTCCCGTCGGCGACGAACAGTCCGAGTTCCGGGTAGCGGGCGGCGTGTTCGGCGGCGAAGCGGGCGGGTTCGGCCACGTCGGGGAGCTCACCGGCCAGGGCCGCCGCGCTGATGGGGTCCAGGCCCAGGTGGGAGATGACCCGGCCGTCGGGGACGTCGGCGTCGGTGTGCGCCCTGAGCAGAGCGGTGGCGGCGTCGAGAGCGTGCGGTCCGGGCGCGGACACCACCACGGGCGCGAGGTCCAGGTAGACGTCGGCGAGGGCCTCGCCCAGGCGGGAGAGGGGGACGCCGCCGGGCGGCGCGCCTTCGGGGGCGGAGTCCGGGCCCACGGCCACCCACAACGAGCCCGCACCGTTCATGAGGTCGTTGTGCGCGCGACGGCGGAGCTCGGCGGGGTCGGTGTCGGTGTGCCGGGCGCGGATGTCCCAGCCCCCGGCCACGCCCCCGCCCGGGCGGTAGCCGCGGGTGAAGGGGGCCAGCCCGGGGTATCCGGGATCGGCGGCGGGCGGGTCGGCGGTGTACAGGGGCGCGATGTCGAATCCGTCGTAGCCGTGCGTGGCCAGGACGGACTCGGGGGCGTCGGCGAGGCGTTCCTCGGCGACGCCGCTCTTGCGCAGCACCCCGGCGACGAGTTCGCGCCACCGTTCACGTGTGGCCGCCGGGAAGCCCTCGGCCAGGTTGGGGGCCGCGGTACCGGCGGGCCCGCTCTCAGGGACGTCCATACTTCGAGATGGTAGAGAACCGGGTTCGGTTCCGGCCAGCCGGGGTGTGGTGCTCGGCACAGCGGGGGTACCACCGGCCCGACCCGGGCGTCGTCCCGACCGTGGGGGCGGGCCGTGGGGGCGGCGCCAGCGCCCGGTTGCGACCTGGGTCACACCGGGTGCGGCGCCCGTGTCGGCGCCGCCGGTCAGCCGCAGTTGGTGCCGTTGCGCACGACCCACTCGCCGCCGATCGCACCGCCCCAGTCCACGCACTGGCCCGCGGCCTCCAGGTAGACCGGGCCCGCGTAGGTGGTGAAGCTGCCGGGGTCGGTCTGCCAGGAGGTGGAATCGGAGCGCTTGAGGGCCGCGTCCATGCTCATCGCGGCCCCGGGGTTGGACCGCATCACGATCACGCAGTTCTTCCCGTTGGAATTGTTGTAGGCCAGGTGGATGGTGCCCCCGGGCACGGAGGCCGTGTTCACCACGCCGTACCCGCTGCCGCACTCCCCGTTGTAGGGGGCCGCGGCGGCGGGGGCGGCGCTGGCCAGGGCCGCGGCCAGGGCGATCGCGAGCCCGCCGGAGATCCGGCGGGTGAGGGTGTTCAGCACGTGTGCTCCTCCTACCAGGGCGGGGTTCCGCTGCCGCTGGTCCTGTGGTGCTCGACGAGTCGGGTGATGGTGAGGGTGCCGTCGGAGGCCTCGGTGTAGGTGACCTCCGCCGCGACGGTGCGGCTCCCGGTGTTGGCGTAGCCGGTCAGCGCGCCCGGGCTGGAGGAGACCGATCCGGCGGCCCCGTCGGCCACACCGCCGCCCTGCCCCTGGCAGAAGCTCCACGCGCACACCACCGTGGCGCCGTCGAGCACCGCGTACCGGCCGTCCCCGCCGTCGGGGCGGAAGGCCACGACGTGGTCGCCGGAGGGGCGGGAGCCGGAGGCGCTCACCCCCGCGCCGACCGTGGCCCTCACGGTGGTCGGAGCGCTCTCCTCCTCCTGCTCCTCGTCCGCGTCCTCGGCGTCGTCGTCCTCCTCCTCGTCGGGCTCGTCCGAGGGCGACGCCTCCTCGGTGGGTTCCTTGCCGACCGGTCCGGGGCGCCTCTGTTCGGTGTCGGAGCCCTCCTCGGACACCTGACCGGCCTCGTCGTCCGCGTCTCCGGAGAACCAGGAGGCGACGGGCAGCGAGTCCCAGTTGTTGGCCAGGGCCACGCCGCCGAAGCCCAGCCCGGCGATGAGCAGGAGCGCGCCCAGGGCCGCTCCGACCACGGCCAGGACCCGGCCCGCGCCGGGACCGCCCCGGTTGGCGGCCACCGAGAACTCGCGTTCGGGGGCGGTCCGCACCCCGTGCCAGTTGTCGTCGACCAGTGCGCCCATCACGCTGCCCGCGGCGTCGGCGGAGGCCACCGGGGCGAAGGACCGTCCCGGATGGGTCACGGACACCATCTCCGAGACCAGTTGCAGGGCCGTGGGCCGCTGGGTGCCCTCCTTGTGGAGCGCGCGCCGGGCCAGGTCCGCCAGTGGCCCGGTGAAGCCCTCGGTGTCCGGTTCGCCGCTGATCACCCGGTGGGCGATGGCGGCCGGGTCCCCGCCGCCGAAGGGCGGTCGCCCGGTGGCCGCGTAGGCCACCAGGGCGCCCCAGGCGAAGATGTCGTCGGCGGTGCTGGCGGGCTTGCCCTGGTAGTGGTCGGGGCTGATCCAGCCGGGCGAGCCCATCACGGACCCGGTCCGGGTGAGGGCCGTCTGGTCGACCGCCCGGGCCACGCCGAAGTCGAGGACCCGGGGGCCCTCGGGCGAAAGCACGATGTTGGCGGGCTTGAGGTCGCGGTGCGCGATGCCCGCCTCGTGGATCTGGGCGAGCGCCTCGGCCACACCCGCGGCCAGGCCGACCAGCAGTCCCTCTTCGAGGGCGCCGTGTTTGCGCATGTAGGCGCTGAGCGTCAGGCCGCGCACGAGCGGCGTGACCAGCCAGGGCCGCTCGGCCCCGGTGTCGGCGTCCAGCAGGGGCACCGCGCAGGCGCCGCCGACCCTGCGGAGCAGTTCGACCTCGCGGGTGAAGCGCGCCCGGAACTCGTCGTCGGCGGCGTACTCGGGGTGGATGAGCTTGACGGCGACCAGCTCGCCCCCGCCGGACCGGGCCGCGTACACGACGCCCATGCCGCCCGCCCCCAGGCGCTTGAGGGGCTGGTACGGGCCGATCCGCGCGGGGTCGGTGGAGGTCAGGTCAGTGGCGGTGACGGGGAGGGAGACGGCTGACGGAGTTGGGTTCACGGGGAACAGATCCTGGTCGGCGTAAAGGGTGGGACGGGTGACTGGCTGCGGTGCCGGGCGCCCACCGAGAACAGGGGTGGCGGAGGGAGTCACAAGGGGATCAAAGGGATACTAGCGCCTCTCACCTCGCGCACAAGGTATCGATCGGCGCCCCGGCCCCTCGGTCACGGCATCGGCACCCTCACCTGCTGAGTCCTACCGTCACCCAGGTGCAGGTAGGCGGTGCCCGGGGTGAGCCTCGGGCTGGAGACGCCCTTGGGCAGGCGCAACCCCAGGACCTCCCCGTCGGCCTGACTCTGCGGGGACAACAGCGCGCCGATCCGGTTGCGCTTGAGGTGGACGTGCCAGCCGTTGAACCCGCCCTGGAGCGCCTCGTTGGTGCCCGCCGCGACGATGCCCCACCCCGCGCCCACCATGCCGCGCGCGATCCGTGTGAACTCCTTGCCGAGGTCGCTCTGGAGCAGCAGCTCCGCGTCGTCGACCATCACGACCGCCGTGTCCGCCTCGAAGCGCCCGAGGGCCTCGTGCAGCTGGGACAGCCGCGGCTCGGCGGCGTCGATGACCGCCCGCACCCCGCGCTCGCCCCTCAGGTCGGCCAGGCGCGAACCGCGCGGGGTGACCAGCAGGAGCTCCGTTCCGCCCTCCAGCAGCGACGCGGCCATGGTCGTGAGCATGCTGGACCGCCCGGACTGGGGCGGGCCGCTCACGAGGAAGGTCGGGACGCGCGACAGGTCGGCGGTGACGGCGGTGAGCTCGTTGCCGCCGACGCCGACCAGGGCGTGCAGCGGGCGGGGGGCCTCGGTCCGGTACCGGGCCATGTCCGCGTAGCCCAGCTGGTCCGGCAGCACGTCGACGCGGAACGGCAGGGGGCCGCCGCCGGGCCGGGGGCGCTGGGAGACGAACTCGGCGATACGCGTGAGCTCGTGCCCCTGGGCGGCGCCCTGCGGGTTCTTCGTCAGCAGCGCGATCTGGACCTCCAGGGCGTCACCCGCGCGGAAGGCCCGGCCGTCCGGGACCTCCTCCGGCAGGGAGCGGGCCTGGAGTCCGGCCGAGCCGTAGTCGCCGCTGTCGTTGCAGCGCAGGACCAGCAGGTCCTCGGTGGTGGAGGAGTACTTCGTGCGGGTCAGCAGGCGGTCGCCGGTGGCGACCACGTGCACGCCCACACCGGCGCCGTCCCGCATCAGGGTGGTGACGTCCTCGACCAGGGCACCGTAGTTGTACTCGCCGAAGGCCTGCTCGAAGGCGTCCAGGCGGTCGACGAAGAGCACGACGTGCGCCGGACGCTCCCCCGCCGGCAGGAGGGCGCGCAGCTCCTCCAGGTCGGCGCAGCCGTGCGCCGCGAGCAGTTTCTGTCTGCGGTCCAGCTCCTCCGCGAGCAGCCCCAGCAGACGCACGACCCGATCGCCCTGGGTGCGTTGGGCGACCGCCCCGCAGTGCGGCAGGCGCTCCATCGGCAGCAGGGCGCCGTTGCCGCAGTCCAGCCCGTACAGGTGCACGTCGTCCGGGTGGTGGCCCAGGGCCAGCGAGGCGGCGAGGGTGCGCAGGGTCTGGGAGCGGCCGGTGCGCCCCGACCCCATGACGAGCAGGTGGCCGTTCCTGGCCAGGTCGAACGTGTACGTCATCTGGCGCTGTTGGGCCGGGACGTCGATCAGCCCGATCGGGACCGGGCGCACCACACCGGGCTCGGCCTGCGGAGGCCGCCCCCTCAGAAGCTCCGAGAGGGTCAGCGACGTGGGCAGGGCATCCAGCCAGGGGCTCGGCTGGCGCCGCGCGCCGACCAGCTCGGCGGCCTCCCGCACAGCCGTGACCAGCGCTGTGAGGTCGGTGGCCTCCACGTCACCGCTCCGCTGCTTCTCCTTGGCCGCGACCGGGGCGGGCAGTGCCAGGTCCGACCACCGGACCGCGTGGGCGACGGGCGCGGAGGCGTTCTCGACCGCCACGACCCGCCGACCGCCCACCCGGCCCGACTGGAACGGCAGCAGGGACGCGTGACCGAGTCGGACGTACGCGCGACCGGGGGTGTCGATCCCGATGTGCGCCGACTCCGCCGCGTCGATGACGTCGCGGCTCTCGGTCTCGTCGGTCATCCGCAGCGCGATCCGCAGGTTCGTGTTGGCGCGGATGTCGTTGGTGACCACGCCGCCGGGCCGCTGCGTGGCCAGCACCAGGTGGATGCCGAGGGAACGGCCCCGCTGGGCGATGTTGACCAGGCCCTTCACGAAGTCCGGCAGCTCGCGCGCCATGGACGCGAACTCGTCGATGACCAGCATCAGCCGGGGCATCTGCGGCATGCGCGGGTCGCGGTCCAGGAGTTCGAGGTAGTCCTCGATGTCCTTCGCCCCGGCCTTGGCCAGGATGTGCTCGCGGCGGTGCAGCTCGGCGCCGAGCGAGACCAGGGCGCGCCCCACCAGGTGGGTGTCCAGGTCGGTGACCATACCGACGGTGTGCGGCAGGTCCACGCAGTCCTTGAACGCGCTGCCGCCCTTGTAGTCGACGAGCACGAACGACATCGACTCGGGGCGGTTCACCGCCGCCAGCGACGCCACCAGCGTCTGGAGGAGTTCGGACTTGCCGGAACCCGTGGTGCCCGCGATGAGCGCGTGCGGGCCGTCCCGGCGGATGTCGACGGCGAAGGGGCCGTCCAGGCCGACGCCGAGGGTGGCGACCGTGCTCCGGCCGCCGCTGGTCCAGTGGGCGGCGATCGCGTCGCCGTTGGGCGGCTCCAGGCCGATCACGTCGAGCAGGCGGGCGCTGCGCGGGAGCGAGCCGCCGGACTCGCCGACACTGCTGTCGCGCAGCGGGGCCAGGGCCCGGCCGAGCCGGTCCGCCCAGGCGGCGGACGGGACGTCGGCCCGCACGTCCTCGACGTTGTCGAAGGAGGTCCGGCGCAGGCGCATCCCGTGCGGGGTGATGCTGACGACCGCGCTGCACTCCTCGGGCAGCAGCCGCTCCTCGGCGTCCAGGCACAGGACGTAGATGCCCACCTCGGGGCCCTCGCGCAGCAGCTGCACGACACCGGGAAGCGACCGGATGCGGCGGGCGCCGTCGAGCACCACCACGATCGCGGGCTCGTCGTCGGCGGCTCCGCGCGGGGCCTGCGCCCGCGCCTCCAGGATCATCAGCAGCTCGGAGACGCGGCGCGCGCAGGTGGTGGAGTCGATACCGATGCGCCCCAGCGAGAGCTGGGGGTGGTCCCCGCGCAGGTGCGGAACGTAGCGGGTCCACCGCCACCGGCTGTGGTCGCCCTCCATGGACAGCAGGTACAGCTGGAGTTCGGCGGGGCTGTGCAGGGCCACGAGCTGGGCGACCAGCCACCGCTCCAGGGCGTGGGCGCCCTCGCCGCTCCCGGCCACGCCCACCACGCCGTTGTCCTTCACCGACACGCTCACCGGCACGTCGCGCATGTCCCAGGTGACCTCCTTGCGGTGGTCGTCCTTGGTGGGGTCCGTGAGGACCACCTCGGAGGGGATGCTGCCGGTGCCCACGCGCAGCTGGGTGAAGTCCTCGTCGATCTTGCGGCGCTCCCACAGGCGTGACCGGGGGCCGGTGGAGAGCAGCAGGACGGCGGCGGGGTCCGGGCAGGTGTCGCGGAGTCGGCGCTGGGCGGCGACGAGGGCGTCACGGGCGTCCTTGGTGACCCGCTCGGTCTTCTCCTCGAACTCGCGGAGTTCCTTGTCGTAGCGGGCCTTGGTGGTCTTGCGCTGCATGAGCTGCATGAACAGCACCGAGACGGGGGCCAGCAGACCGATGAGGAGCATCTGCGGACGGTTCATGATGAGCGCGCCGCCGACCGCCATGGTGATCGGCATCAGGATCATCATGAGCAGCTGGGCGATGGGCTTGTCGGGCGGCTCGGGCGGGCTTGGCAGCTTGAACTTGGTCTTGGTGGGCGCGGGGTGCAGCCGGGGCGGGCGGTTGTAGTCGAGGCCCGTGCCGTCCTCGGAGGGCACGACGGCGGCGTCCGGCCGGTGGTGGGGCCACGCCTCGAAGAGGGTGCCGCCCAGGGTGAGCTGCTCGCCCTGCGGCCACGGGGTGTCCGGGGCGACCTCGTCGCGCTCCAGGTGGGCGCCCTGCCCGCCACTGGTGGCCAGCAGGGTGACGGTGCCGTCCGGTGCCACGCGTACGCGCGCCCAGTGGCCGTCCGCGTTCGTGACGAGCACCGCGCTCTCGTGGTCGCCGACCACGTAGTCGCCGGGGTCGAGCCGGACCACCCGGCCCGCGTCGGGGCCGGAGACCACACGGATCTCCACCACGCCCGGCGGCTCCGCCCTGACCTCGGCGGGACCGCCCACGCCGATGACCGACCCGTCGAGGATTCCGGCCTCCGCCAGGGACGCGGACGGGTCGATCCGCCGGTCTCCGACATAGAGCGGGACCTCCTGGCCGCGCACGCGCGGCACGGTGCGGACCACCGGGTCCACGACCTCGGTGAGCTGGCGCACCGTGGCGCCGGGGTCGGCGTCGACGAGCATGTCCAGACGCAGGGGCGAGGTGGCGACGGGTCCGGAGCCGTCCGGCCCGTCCGCGGACGGGCCGGTGGCGGGAGTCGCGGTGAAGAGAAGGCGCACGGTGGGGGCTGCTTCCAGGTCTTTGCCGTCAGCGGCGGGCTCGGTGGTCGACGCGGCGGCCGGGGGCCGCGCGTCCGCCCCGCGCCCGGGCCGGAACCGGGAGGTGGGGCGCGAGGGGCCCCGGGCACGGGTGCTCGGGGCGGGGCGGAACGGGGCGGTCACCCGAGGGGTGCGCGGCGGTACGGAGCGCGCGTTCCGGGGCGGTCCGGGGGCCGTCAGCCCTTGAGGCCCTCACCGAGCTTCTCGTCGGTCTCGCCGAAGGTGCTACCGACCTGCTTGAGGTACTTGGCGATGCCTTCGAGGCCCTTGTTGACGTCCTCGAAACCGCTGTTGAAGTCCTCGAAGAACGGACGGAAGTGCTTCTCGGCGGCGGGGGTGCTGTAGCCGTCCGAGATCAGGCCGTCGACCTTGTTCTTGATGGACTGGAGGCGCTCGGTGAACTCGTTGAACTCCTGGGTGAGGGAGCCCGAGGTCTCCTCGGTCTTGTCGCTGTCGACGTTGTACGTGGGCATGTGTCTCTCCTCGTGTGTGTCTCCCGGCGGCCTGGCCGGACCGGGAGCCCTCTTCGTCCTCATTGTCGCGGATGTTCGCCCGCAGGTGACGGTCACCCGCGAACGCACCGGTGCGCCCCGGGCACCGGCGGGCGGGACCTCAGGCCCCCGCGTCCGTGGTGACGTCGCGCTCCCGGAACCGCGCGGTGCCGGTGATCGCGTCGAAGAGGTCCAGGACCTCGTCGACCTCGTGGGAGTTGGGGCTGGTGCAGCTGACCAGGATGCGTTTGTCCAGGCCCGGGTATTCGAAGGCCGTGTGCATGGCCACCGTGCGCAGGATCGCCTCCTCCGTGTCGTAGTCCGTGACACCGAAGACGCGGCCGCACCTCCCCAGGCCCGACTCGGACAGGTCGACGACGGTCTTGTTCAGCCAGGTGCCCTCGCGGGCGGTGGCGGAGTCCTGGTAGACGTAGTCGACCAGGCGCAGCGGGTCGATGGCGTACTCCCCCCGGCCCGCGGGGAACGCGAACACGCAGACGGTCGCCATGAAGAAGCCGTCGTCGTACTCCTCGAAGGTCCCGGCGGCCGAGATCAGCCCGGCTCCGGTCGCCTCGCCGGCCACAGCCGCCATGTCGGCGATCAGCTCGTTGAGCGCCTCGGCCTCCTCCGGTCGGTTCCGGTAGGCCTCCAGGACCTCGGCGCGCATCGAGGCGAACGAGTCACCGGACAGGTCGTACTGCTTCCAGCCCTCCGGAAGTACGTAGTCGAACAGGATGTCCCGCTGGGGGACGTCCTCCTCGAACAGGTAGGCCATGGCGGTTCTTCTCCTCGTGCGGTCCTCGTGCGGCCGGTCGGTGGGCCCGGATCGGTGGTGGAACGGCCGGGCTCGGGCCGGGGCGGGTGTGTTCCCGGCCGTGGGCGCCTACTCCTCGGACTCCAGGCTGTTGCACAGCTCCTCGTCCGTCTCCTTGAAGGCCTCGATCACCGGGTCGATGGCCTGTGCCAAGGCGCCCAGGTCCTCGGACTGGCGCTCGTAGTTCTGCTTGCAGTCCTTGCCGTAGTCCCTGGCCTTGTCCACCAGGAAGCCGGGACCGATGTCCTCCGCCCGGTCCTCCGGGCTCTGGTACGAGCCCTCCTCGGGCTCCGTGAAGGCGTTCTGGATGCGATCCAGCGTCGCCTTCGTCTGGCTGAGCGTCTCGGTGTCGATGCAGACGATCCCGGCCATCCGATTCTCCCTCCTGGTGCCTCGCTCCGCCGTGCGAAGCCAGCCCTAGTCCCGCATCTTCTGCACGTCAGCCAGGCTGACGTCGTAGAGCTCGGCGAGCTCCACTTCCAACTGCTCCCTCTCGGCCTTGGCCCTGGCGAGGAACTCGTCCGCCCGTTCCTGTTCGGCGGCGGCGTCCGGGTCGGGGTGGTCGTCGAGGCGGGTGTCCTCGTACTTGGTGAGGTTCTCCTTCGTGAGCAGACTGTTGAGGACTTCGAGCTGCTTCTCGACCTTCTCCCCCTCGCGGAAGTCCTCGTGGTACTCGTCCAGATACTCGTCCCGGAGGTTGTTGCGCATGGCCTGGTGGCCCAGTTCGAGCGGGTATCCGAGCATGGTGTCACCGCCCCCGAACCGGCCCTCGGCCGCCGCCTTGGGGATCGCCGTGCCGACCTGCATGAAGGACTGCACCACGTAGCTGGGGTTGGGCAGGCCGTCGGGACCGAACGCGATGCCCTCGGAGAGCCAGTCCAGTCCCGTGACCTCGGCCACGAAATGGCGGCCGAAGTCGAATCCCGTCCCGGCGACCACGTTGAGTACGTTCTTGAAGATCTCGTACGGGATCGGTTGGAGGGCGGCCCGCCGGGTGTCTCGCAACGTCCTGACGGGATCGCGCTCAGGACGTTCCGAGGAGCCGGAGCCACGTTGGCCGTCTGCCTCGGCACTGGAACCGTTCGCCGTGAGGTCCTCCCCGACCGCGGCGCCCTCCCCCTCGGAACGGGAACCGTCCCGGGCCTGGTCCGGGGCGGCGCCCTCGTCCCCGAGCACGCGGGCGGTTCCCCCGCCGCTGCGGCCCGGAGCCGCAGGCGGCGTGGCGTCCGCCCCGGTCCCCGGGATCTCCACCCGGCTCTGGACCCCGTCCGGCGCGGTGACGCGGACGTGGCGCTCGGTGACGCGCAGCTCGGGGCCGCCACCGGACTCGACGCGCACCCCGCCCCGGGCGTCCCTGACCGTGGTTCCGCTGGCCCCGTCGGTGACCTCGGCACGCCCGGAGGCCGACCGGGTGCCCGAGACGTTGCCGCCGGACTCGAACCGGACCTGGTCGGGCGAGACCAGCGGGTCGCGCAACCGCGGCCACCTGCCGTTACCGGTGTGAACCGGGTTCTGCACCCCGGGCCTCCCGGGTTTGGCCGTCACCTCGATGCTCTGCGCACCGTTGTGGCCGCTCGTCCGGTCGGGGCCCGTCGACACTTCCCAGGAGTCGGCGTCACGGCCGGCACCCCGGGCCGTCAGGCTGTCGGAACCGACCTCGACGGTCCGGTCGCCGGAGCGGACGGAGCCGGGCTGCCGCTCCGGTCCCATCGTCGTGTGGAGCTCGCCGTCTCTGGTCCACACGCTCGTGCCGTCGCCCGTGGAGACGGAGGCCTCGTCCCCAGAGCTCTCTCCGTAGCGCTGTCTGGGATCAGTGGCACTGCTGGTCAGCGCGCTCGGCTCCCCCGGGTGGGCGCCGTCGCCGCCCCCGGCGCGGACCGTGGTGACGGCGGCGCCGTCGGAGACGCTCACGCCGTGCGCGTCGGCGCGGCCGCCGAGCCCGCCCGGTCCGGTGACGGTGAAACCGTCCCGGCTGTCGACCGCGTAGCCGCTCTCACGGGTACGCACGAGTGTGGAACCGTCGGGACGGCGGGTGACCCCCACCGCGTCGGGGTGGTCTCCCAGCGGGGTCATGGACATCTCGCCGTCGCGTGAGGTGCGCACCGACCACTGGCCGGGACCGTCCACTCGGAGCGCGGCCCCGTCACCGGGCGCCCCGGCGGGCCCCCGCTCGACGGTCACCCGCGTACCAGGGCCGTCGGGCGACCCGACCGGCACGTAGGGGGCGCCGGTCGCCGGGTCCCGGGGCAGGGGCGTGTAGACCCCACCGCCGCCCACGGGCTGGCCGTTCATGTCGTAGACGCTCTCGCGGCCGCCCTCGACCACGCGGACCACGCTCGGGCCAGGCCCGCCGCCCGGCCCCCTGAGCTCGGTGATCTCCACGCGCGGTCCGCCGTCGACGCTCACCCGGCCCGGTTCGGCGGTGACGCCCTCCGCCCTGGCCACCGGTCGGGTCCCGCCCCGCGCGTCGGGCTCCTGCCGGATCGACGCCTCGCCGCCCCGGCCTCCGTGCGAACCCCGCAGTTCCACCCCGCCCGAGCCGATCCGGACCTCGGAGCCGCCGCCACGGGCGGAACCGGTACCGTCCGCGCCCAGCCGGAGGTCGACGCCCCCGTCCATGGAGGAGACCTGCGCCGAGTCCGACCCCACCCGGGTGCGGGCGTCGCCGGTCTCCACGCGGACGCCGCCGTCCGTGCGGTCGTAGCCGTGTGTGGAGCCGCCGGGGGTCTGGACGGTGTAGCCGTCGGCGCCGACCTCCGCGTGCCGCCCGGTCGACGGGTCGAAGACCCGGGCCGGAGGCACGTGTCCGTTCTCGTCCGCACCCAGGCGGTGGACCGTGGGGCCGTCCCCGTCGAACCGCTGCCGTACGGGTCCGTCGCCGGTGTGGCTGACCCGTAGGCCGTCCCCGTCCTGGCGGACGGTGAGGCCGTCAGCGGTCCGGACCTGGTTGCCGTTCGGGTCCCGGGAGACGGAGACGTCGCCGTCGCTGGTGGAGACCGTCAGCTCGCCGTCGCGGTAGGAGGCGCGTCCCCGGCCGCCGGGGCCGGTCAGCTCCAGGTCGCCCGGATGGTCCGCGCCGTCCCGTTGGGCGCGGACCGACGATCCGTCCGCCGAGGACATGTCGAACCCGCGTTCGGTGTTCCGCACGCTGGTGCCGTTCACGTCGACACCGTCGCGGGTCACGTTCATGGTGAAGTCGGGATCGCCCTCGCGGGTGGCCGGGTGGCGGTAGGCCACGTTCCGCTCCCCGTCGGTGCCGCGCGTGGTGGTGAACTCACCCTGGCCCGCTGTGCGGGTGTGGGTGACCGTCGCGCCGTCAGAGGATCGCGGGGCGGGGCCGTCTCCGCCCCCGGACCCGGGGGCCGGAGCGGGGTCGGCGGCGGTCTGGTCGGTGCGCGACCGCGACCCGGTCGGGGCGGGGTCGGTGTTCGAGGGCACGGGCTCCGGTTCGGCCGTGTCCGTCCGCGTCCCCGCTTCCCCGTCGGAGCGCGCGCCGGACCGGGGGTCGGTGTCGGGCTGGGGGTCGCGGTTCGCGGGGGCGGTCTCCACGTCGCCCGGCTCTCCGACCCGCGCCCGAGGGGTACCGGATGGCTGGGGAGTGTTCGCGCCGCCGCCGGTCCGGGTGACCGGAGCGAACTCCTCTGGCGGCTGCGTGCCGTCGCCTCGGCCGCCCTGACCGCCTTCGGCGTCGTTCGTACCCGGACCCTCGGCGCGGTCGGGCTGGGAGCCGCCCGTGTCGGTCGGGGCCTCGGGAGCGGACCCGTCGGAGCCCGGACGGGCACCAGCGGACGACGAGTCCGCGGTACCGGAGTCCTCGCGTGTGGCAGCCGCATCGGACGACGACCCGCCGGAACCAGATTCCGACTGGTCGGCACCCGACGGGGCCGAGGAGTCGGCCGGACCACCGGTGTTCGCGGGGGCATCGGCCGTCTCGCGCGACGAATCCGGGCTACCGGTGTCCGTGTGGGCCGCGCCGGTCTGCGGCGCCGCGTCACCCTGACCACCGGTGTTCGCGGGAGCACCAGCCGGTTCCGGCGACGAACCGCCCGCGTCCGAACGGGCACCCGTCGTCTCCGGCGATCCCGCGCCACCGCCGACACCGGAGTCCGCCGAGGAACCGCCCGCGTTCGTCGGAGCGCCAGCCGACTCGGGAGCCGCGTCACCGGAACCCGCGGAACCGCCAGCACCACCGGTATCGGCCTGCGCGGCACCCGTCTGCGGGGCCGAGTCACCCAGGCCGCCCTGCTGGGGCACCGAGTCCCCCAGGCCACCCATGGGCGCGGGTCCGGACTCAGGGGTGGCGGACCCGGCACTCGGCGACGCCTCCCCGGTTCCGCCCCCGCCGGTGGTGGGGCCGCCCTCGCCGGTGTCACCGCCTCCGGAGGAACCCTGGGTTCCGACGGGGTCCGACCCACCGGCCCCCGACGCCGGGTCGGACCCGCCTCCGCTCCCACCGCTGCCGGAACCGCCGCCGAAGAAGTCGGGGAGCGAACCGTTGTCCTTGTACACCCCGAGGGTGGAACCCGCGGCGCTGGTCCCGAAGGCGGTCAGCACCTCGTTGGTCATGTTGATGTCGGTGAGACTCTTGCCCTCACCCGCGACCTGCACCGTGATCGACGACGCCATGCTGGTGGCGCTGTCCTTGACGATCGTGGTCGCGATCTTGCCGCCCGTGGTCCTGTTCGCCCGGCCCACGACGGAGGACACCGGGCCACCCACACCGCGGCGCACGGAGGAGGCGGTCCGGCTCACGCCGCCCGCCACACGCTGGCCCACCACACGGGTGGCCGCCTGGCCCGCCGCCTTGCCGACCGCGCGGCCTCCGCGCAGCAGAGCACCTCCCGGGACCAGGGAGAGCGCGTCCATGCCCAGGGTGAACAGGGACTCCCGGTTGAAGCCGAGCTTGCCCTCCTTGTGCAGGGAGGCGGCGCTGATCGCGAGCACGGTCAGGGCCAGAGCGATACCCAGACCGGGGATGAAGATCGCCGCCAGACCCGCGACGACCATGGCCACCGCGTACAGCAGCGGGTTGTCCTCGACCCAGGTGACGATCTTGTCCAACCAGCCCCAGAGTTTGCGCGGGCTGCCCTGTTTGGCCTCCTCCAAGGCGTCGGCGCAGTCGCGGGCCGCGTCCTCCATGTCGTCCAGGACACGTTTGAGCTGGTCGACGAACTCTTTCCGGACGGGGTCCTCACCGTCGAGCTTCTTCGTCCAGGCGTCGGGGTCCTCCAACGCGGAGTGGGCGGTGACGGCCCGGTGGACGATCGACGCGCTGTCCATCCGGGCGGCGCCGAGGGAGACCGCCCACTTGTCGAGGGCCCTGTACCCCTTCTCGTACGCGTCCTGGGCCTTGTCCAGGTGCCTGGGCAGTTCCTTGACGAGGTCCTGTAGGGCGGAGACGGCGTCGCCCTGGCCGAGTTCGTCACCTTCGAGACGGCGCATGTCCTCGGCGGCCTGCTTGGCGGCGTCCGACAGCCTCTCGTAGAACCGCTTCAGCGACCGTACGTCACTCGGCAGCCACGGAACGGGGTCCTCGGAGCGGTCGAGCAGGTGCCATTGGAGGAACTCACGAGGTTGTTTCGCCACGTCCCGAAGCACTCGCCTTCCAGGTCCGACCGGGGACCATCGCGTTGTCCGGCCGTCGGGAGGCACGGCCAGTGAGGGGTTCGCAGGGCTCTGGGGCGTTGGCGCCACGCGAGTCCGACATCATAGACTCCCATCCCCCTGAGTGAACAGATGCCTGGAAAAGCCCCTGGGTTCCCGCGAACCGGCAGGAGTCCTCGCGCATCCCCCTCCAGGGACCCCAGCGAGTACATTCACGGGAGAGCGAGTGACCCTGACAGCGGCGGCACGACCCCTCGACGCGCGGTCGGCCGCGACGCGGACGGCCCGCACCGGCGCGGCGGTCGGCGCCTCCCTGGTAGCGGCCCTGCTCTCCGCTCCGACGGTGTCCCCGGCCCACGCCGACACGGCGGGCACCTACGACATGTGCCCGGAGGTCTACTACTACGTGGTGCCGGAGGGTTCTCCCGGGCTCGGCGCGGTCGCCGACCTCATCCTCGGCGACCCCGAGCGCGCCGACGAGATCCACGAACTCAACGCGGGGCGCTCCCAGGCGGACGGGACGGCCCTGGGCGAGGACCGCGCACTCCAGGCGGGCTGGCGGCTGGTGGTCCCCTTCGACTCGGGCGGGGAGGGCGTCTACGAGGGCCGCGACCCCCTGTGCGTGGTCGCGGTCGACCAAGCCAACGCCCAGGGGATCGCCCCGCCGAGCCCGCACCCCGCACCGCCCGCGTACACGCCGCCTCCTGAGGCGGAGGAGTCGGCCGAGCAGGGCGAGGTCGTCGACGTCACCCCCCAGGACGACAAGCCCAAGATCGACCCCCGCCTGCTCGCTGCGGGTGCGGCCGCCCTGGTCCTGCTGACGCTGCTCACCCTGTTCTGGCAGCCGATCGGCCGCGCCATCGCCTGGCCGTTCCGGCGGATCGCCGCGCTCCCCTGGCGCAGGCCCCGTAAGCCCCGGTCCGCCCGGATCGCGGCGGCCACGCGCCGCCGCCGGGCCGCGACCGAACGCGTCACGGCGGACCCGGACGCGGTGCACCGGGCCGGGGGCGCCCACTCCGACCTGCTGAGCGCGCCCGCCGACGTCCCCGCCCGGCCGGTGGCGATCCTGACCACCCGGGTGGAGACGACCGCGATCGTCCCGGTGGGGGCGACCCCGCCCGCGACCTCGTGGCGGGTCGTCGACACCACCACGTGGCGCTACTCGCGCGGTTCGGCGTCCTCCGGTCCGCACAACTTCGCCGCGTCCACCCACACGATGGTCCGCCCGGTGGCCCACGGTGTCCTGGCCTGCCTGGGGACGCTGGAGGACGGCGAAACTCTGGTGCACGTCGACCTCACCCGAACGCGCGGCCTGCTCGCCGTGGGCGGCGACCGCGCGGTCGCCGCCGACGCGGTGCGGGTGATCGCCGACGCGCTGCACGCCCGGGGGCTGTCGATCCGGGTCCTGAAGGAGGGCCAGCCCCTGCACTCGTTGGTGCCCTCGGCCCCGCCCGACCTCTCCGCGCCGGACCCCGTCCACGGGCTGGAGCCCAGCAGGGAGCACCCGCTCGTGGTGGTCGTGCCGCGTCCCCTCGGAACCGCCGACGAGCACGTGCTCGGCGCCATCCCCGCGAACACCCTCGTGGTGGGCACCGGGGAGTCGGTGCACGCGCGCTGGCAGTGGCGGGCGCACGAGGACGGCACCCTCGACACCGGGGCGCTCGGCCTCGACGTGATCCTGCGGCTGCCCGAGCGCCGCCGGTGAGCGGTGTGCGGCGGGTGCCCGGGACGTCGTAGGCGAGCAGGCCCCGCCGGTGCCCGCGACGTCGTAGGCGAGCAGGCCCCCGGCGCCCGGAACGCGCCGGTCAGCGAGCGCGCGTCAGCCGTGGTCTCCGGTGCGGTCCTCGCGTCGGACCCCTCGGGCGCGGCCGTCCCCAACCAGCGCCGAAGGGAAGGGAACGCGCAGGGCCGCGGGGTCCAGACCCTCCGCGAGCAGTGCCCGGACGAGTTCGCCGGGGGTGTCGGTGCGCGCGGTGACGTACCGGCCGTCGCGGCCGACGATCTCGACGCCCTCGCCCGCGCGGGCGTTGGCCAGGTGGGTCCGCCCCCAGCGCCACGCGGGGCGGGTCCCGATGCGGGCGCGGCCGACGTAGCCGATCGAGGCGACCGGAACGCGGGCGCCGCGCCGCCCGGCGTGGATCTCCAGGACCCCGTTCGCGACCCGTGTGTGGACGCTGGCGGAGTACACGAGGGTTCCGCCGATCGCGGCGGCCAGGAACAGCACCGCGAGGAACGGCCACCAGAACGGCCCCTCGTCGACGATCAGGACGCCCGTACCGACCACGGCGATCCCCGCGCCGGTCGCCAGGCCCGCGATCCGTCGCACCGGGTGGGTGAGGGCGCTCCGCTCGTAGCCCGGGGCCGCTGTGGTCCGGTCGCGCACGGTGCTCAGTCGGTGTCGTCGGAGGGGCTCGGGGACGCGCTACCGTCCGCCTCCGCACCGTCCCCGTCGCCGTCCGCGCCGTCCTCCTCGGAGTCCTCGGGTGCGGGGCCGAAGACGAAGCGCTGGCGGTCCTGGACGAGGATGGCGTACCCGGTGGCGGTCACGGCCTCCACGTAGGCGGAGAGCTCGTCCCCCACCACGTCCATGGTCTCGGCGTCCAGCACCAGCTGGAGGTCGCCGTCCTCGTTGGAGCGCGAGTCGCCGTACACCAGACCGCCGTGGGCGAAGGCGGGGGAGATCGAACCGGCGTCCTCCTCCAGGCCCCAGCGCACCTCGCCCCCGGCCAGGTCGACGGCGACCATGGTGGCCTCGCCGCTGGCCTGCGACAACAGCAGGGTCCCGGTCTCGGAGTCGTAGAGCAGGCCCGGGGTCCCGGCCTCGTCGAAGTGCCGGGAGACCGGGTTGGTTCCGGCCTCCACCAGGGTCCACAGCGGCGTGCCGTCCTCGGTGTCGTGCGCGGAGAGCACGGAGGGCGCTTCGGGTTGGGCCCAGCGCAGCAGCATCGTGGTGGTGACGTCGCCCTCGTCGTCCCCCTCCTCCGCGTCGTCTTCGGAGGAGGGGACCGGGTAGACGCCGAGGATCTGCGGAACCGGGACCGGTGCGGTCGCGGGCAGGTCCAGCTCCTCGTCGGCGGCGGAGACCGACCACAGCGGGGCGCCCGGGTCGTCGGGGTCGAGCGAGTGGGCGCGCAGGACGGAGTCGCCGGAGTCGAGCAGAACGGTGTCGTCCCAGGCCGCCACCGGGACGCCCAGGCGTTCGGGATCGTCGGTGCCGGTCCCCTCCTCCGGGTCCTCGTCGGACCCGTCGGGGTCGTCCGCGTCGTCCGGGTCGGCCTCCTCGGCGCCTTCCTCCCCGGACTCCTCCGGCTCGAAGGTGTAGGACCACAGCTCGTCGCCGTCGGTGTCCAGCACCGTGAAGTCGCCGTGCGGCTCCTCCGCGCTCCAGTCGGCCGGGCGGCGCACCGCGACGCCGTCGAGGTAGGCGTCGCCGTCCTCGTCCGGTTCCCAGAGCGGCTCGCCGTCGGCACCGAGGACGAAGGGGCCGCCCTCGGGGTAGCTCATGAGCAGGACGGCCCCGCCCCGCCCGTCGGTGTCGAACCCCCGGAAGCGTGCCTCACCCTCCCACAGGGTGTCTCCGGTGGCCGCGTCCTGGAGGAGGTGGCGGTCCTCACCGCCGGAGCTGATCAGGAACGCGCCCTCGACGGGGCTGATCCGCACGCCCAGGGGGTCGTCGAGGATGTCGTGTGCGTCCGCGTCGTCTCCGTGCAGGTGACGCAGGACCTCGCCCTCGATGCCGGGAGGCGCCTCACCCTCGAACTCCGTGGGGAGCGGAGGGGGCTCCTCCTCCGGGGAGGGGGCGGGGGCGGGCGGCTCCGGATCACCGGTGCACCCCGCGACCAGCAGCGCCGCAAGGCCACAGGTCAGCGCCTGAAGCACCCGTGAGCTGCGCATTGACGGTATCTCCCCACGAAACGATGACGTTTACGGCAAATCCTAAGCCGGGGAGCGGCCAGGTGGATACACGGTGTCGATCACTCGTTACGGGCCTGTGAGCGCGCCGTTCCCGGGCTCAGGGCCCGGTCCCTGGCTCGACCTCGATGGTGGTGACACCCCTCACCTCGAACTCCGCCCTGCCGCCGGTGAGCTCCGCCAGCCGGACCCCGAAGTCGGGCAGCTCGGCCTCCGGCAGGGCCACCTCGATCCGGACCCGGTCCTCGTAGGCGACCTCCCTGACCGTCAGCGCGGAGTCGCGCAGGTCGTTCTCCAGCCGACCGCCCAGAACGTAGTCGGCGAAGACGTCCACCACCAGGAGCTGGCGCCGTTCCAGGAGCCCGAGTTCCTCGACGGCGGCGGAGACCGCGTTGCCGTAGGCGCGGATCAGGCCGCCCGCGCCCAGTTTGGTCCCGCCGAAGTAGCGGGTGACCACCGCGACCGTGTCGGTGATCCGCCGGTGGCGGAGCACCTCGAGCATGGGCACACCGGCCGTCCCCGCGGGCTCGCCGTCGTCGCTCGAGCGCTGGACGCCGCCGTCGTCACCCAGAACGTAGGCGGTGCAGTTGTGGTTGGCGTTCCAGTGCTCCTTGCGACGGTCGGCGATGAACGCGCGGGCGGCGTCCTCACTGTCCACCCTGGCCAGGGCACAGACGAACCGGGACTTCCTGATCTCGATCTCGTGTTCGCCGCCGCGCTTGATCGTTCTCATGTCGCCTGTTCAGAAGGGTTCGTGGTGGGACGCACCAGTCTGCCATCCCCGAGGGCCCGGACCCCTCCGGCCCGGGCTGCTGGTACGGTCCCCTCACCGGAGGGCCCGCGAGTACGGGAGGCCCCGAACCACAGGGGCCGAGCGCGGGGGCGCGCCCCGGGTGAGGGCGATGCCGCCCCTCCGACCACACCACAGATTCCGCACACCTAGTTAACACTCAAGCACTTTGGGTAACGTTGCGGACGTCCACAGCACTGAGCACCGGGGAGTCCCGACATGCGCACCACGCCACCCGCCGTCGGTCTGGTCCTGACCGTCCTTCTCGCCACCGGGTGCGCCCAGGGCGCCCCCTCCACCAGTGACGGGGCGGCCTCCACCCAGAACCCGGCGGCCCAGCCCACCACCGCCCCGAGCGTGACCGCGTCGACCTTCCTGCCTCCGGGCCAGAGCGCCGGCGCGATCACCTACGACGAGACCGCCGTACCCGAGGGCGCCACCTCCGACGTCCAGGTCCGTGTCCAGGACGGTTCCACGTTCGTGCAGTTCACCGGGACCGGCCTGGAGGCGGACCGGGACTTCGGCGCCCACGTGCACACCCGCCCCTGCGGTGACGACCCCGCCGACGCCGGTCCGCACTACCAGAACGAGGTCGACCCGGCGGCGACGGAGGACGAGCCCTCCACCGACCCGGAGTACGCCAACCCGGAGAACGAGGTCTGGCTGGACATGACCACCGACGGCAGCGGCAACGCCTTCGTCACCTCCACCGTCGACTGGGAGTTCCGCGAGGGCGAGGCGCACGCCCTGGTGCTGCACGACGAGCACACCGCCACCCACGAGGGCCACGCGGGCACCGCGGGGGACCGGCTCGCCTGTGTGACCGTCGAGTTCTGACACTCACGGGTCCGGCACTCGCGCACACGCGCCCCCGCGGTTCCGGGTCGGCTCAGTCCGGGAGGACCCTGCGCAGCACCACCTTCTCGGCGAGCGCCCACGTCGTTGACGCGACCAGGTAGACCCCGGCGGCCAGCGGCACGAACGCGGCGATGACCACGGTCGTGAACTGCATGTAGGACAGCGCCGCCATCATGGGCGGCTGCGCGGGGTTCTCCCGCATCATCGGGAGCACCACGTAGCGGCGGTTGGCCCACGCCACGAGGGCCAGGAGCAGCAGGAGGCCGACGAAGACCGGGGGCACCAGGAGCCCGTTCGCGCTGGTGACCAGGGTGGAGCCCAGTTCGACGCCGCCGAGGGTGTGCGCGAGCAGGGGCTCCTCCCCCGGTCCGGCCCCGATGAACAGCCCGTACAGGGCCACGACCAGCGGGATCTGCGCGAGACCGGGCAGGCAGCCCGCCAGCGGTGAGGTGCCCGCCTCCGCGTAGACCTTGCGTTGTTCGGCGAGCATCCGCTCGGGGTTCTTGCCGTGGCGCTTGGTGATGTGGGCGAGCCGTGGCGCGAGCCGGGCGCGCTGCTTCTCCGCGCGTACCTGGGCCACCCCCAGCGGTAGGAGCAGGAGGCGCACGGCGACGGTCAGGCCGACGATCGCCAGTCCTGCGGCCAGGGCCCCGGCGAACGGGGCGAGTGCGGTGGTGAAGGCGGCGAGGACCGCCGAGAGCATGCTGATGACGGCCGCGATCGGCCCGAAGGTGTACAAGGTCGAGACCCCTCGTCTGGGTGGGAAGGACAGACGTCGGGCCGCTCGGAACGGAAACCACGGTGGTGCGCGCTGGGTCGGACCGGTCGGGTCGACACGGTGCCCGGGGCTCGGGCACCCGCGACGACGCGGCTCGGAGCGCCCGTCACGACGGACGCGTGCCAGCGCGTGGCCCGTACCGGTGCAACCGGACCCCGGACACCCGGGCCCCGGACACCCCAGGCCCCCGACACCCCCGGCGCCACGGCCCACGAGCGCGTGAGCCCAAGCGCGGGCGCCAGTGGCTGTCACCACCGGCGTCCAGGTCGGCGACAGCGGGTCGGGCACACGTCAGTGCGAGCCCGGCCCGGGCACCGGCACAGGGCAGGTGGCGTCATCACGGGCGCGCCCCGGCACCTGTCGTCTCGGGCCCTCTTGGGGAGCCGCCAGACGGGGGCGCCGGGCGCCTGCGCGCGACGGTCCGGGAAGGCACGGGATCGGGCGGGCGGGTGTCAGCACAGAGTGTCGCCACGTGTACCCGCCAGGCGGGCGGGACCCCGGAGCCAGCCCCGGTGCGACGACCCGCGACAGCGCACGGCGACACCGGTCACGACGGTTGCGGTTCGGTTCGAACCCACCGGGGCACGAGGCGTGCACCGGAGTGGTTCAGCGAGCGGCCGGAAGGACCGCCCCGGGTGCCCGGGGCCGCGGTCTGCCCGCCGCGTCGGGGTCGCACAGCGCGAGGACCGGGAGCTTGCTGGCTCTGCGGCGCATCGCGTGCGCCGTTCCGGTGGCGGTGTCGCCCACCGGCCACAGGGTCGTCCGGCGCAGGGCCAGCAGAACCAGGGCCGCACCGACCGCCACGACTAGCAGGGTCACGGCGCCGCCGTCCACTCCGGGAAGGGGCAGGTCGGCCGGGAGGAAACCGAGGGCGAGGAACTCGAAGAAGGGCAACAGGTACTGCACGTGTTCCCCTCCCTCCGTGTTCGTTCCCGCCCATCGTACCCAGCGTCGGCCGGACCGGCCACGACGATCCGTGCCCTGTGGAGAAATCCGCCGACACTCCGCCCCGGCTCCCGTCCTTTCGCGCGATCCTGTAGCTAAATAACACAGAGTAACCATCTGTGCGCTCGGCAGCGCCCGTCGGTGCCCGGCCGCGTCTCCAGTACCTGTCTCCCATGGGCTCGCGCGAGCCCGGCGAAAAGGGGAATCCCGTGCCGATCCGCCCTGCCAACCTGGCCACCATGTCCGCGACCATCGCCGGGGCCATCTCGGGGATGGCCAGCAAGAAGGAGGACACCGCTCCCATGCGTGTCACCTTCGAGTCCGGCCACGAGCAGAGCGTGGAGAACGGCGGCTGCCGGGTCCTGGAGACCGGGCAGGGCGGGGTGGTCGAGATCGAGGGCGAGTACCGGTTCGCGCTGTTCGCGGGCACCAGCTGCCAGGGCAGTCGCACCCTGGCCTCCGGTCAGGGTTCCGTCCGGTTCGGCACCCCGGTGCTGGCCGGTGCCATCGTCATCGGCTAGACGCGGCGGGCGCACTCCCGCGCCCGCGCCCGCGCACCCGCGCCCGCGCAGCACGGTCGGCCTCTTCCTGGGTGCGGTGGTGCCCCACGCCCGCGCACCCGCACCGTCTTCGTCCGGACGGCGCACCGATCCCTGCCCTCCCCGCCCGGGGAGCGCGTCGGCCGGGCACCCGCCCAGACGTCCCGATCACGTGCCCAGGTCGGCGTCCGGGGCACGGATGCCGGGGACCGTGTCCGGGACCCGGTCGAGGGTGTCCCCCCGTGAGCACAGCACCTCTCCCGCGGCGGCGTGCCCCAGGCTCAGCCGCCGTTCCGGGGCCAGTCCGTCGAGCAGCCCCGAGAGGTAACCGGCGGCGAAGGCGTCTCCGGCGCCGACCTCCTCCACCACGTCCACCGGCGGGGCGGGCGCGAACACCGTGCCCGCGCCGTCGAAGCTGGTCGCCCCGTTCCCGGCGTCCTTGACCACCAGGGTCGGCACCTCCGGGAGCACGGCGCGGACGTCGTCGGCGTCCGGGGTCCCCCAGAGGCGCTCGGCCTCGTCGCGGCCGACGAACACCACGTCGGCTCGGCGGGCCAGGTCCAGCAGCACCGGCCCGGCCTCGCGGGTGCTCCAGAGCGCGGGCCGGTGGTTGACGTCGAAGCAGCGCAGCGCGCCGTTCCCGGAGCGCCGGTCGAGCAGTTCGCGGACGAGGGCGGCCGCGCGCCCGGACAGCGCGGGGGTGATCCCGGAAAGGTGCACCAGGCGCGGGCCCCGTGACCACACCTTCTCGGCGTCCCCCACCGACATCACCGACGCGGCCGACCCTCTCCTGTAGTAGAGGACCCCCGCGCCTCCGGGCGCCGTGTCCTTCACGTACAGGCCGGTGGGAAGCTCGGGGTCCACCTCCACGCCCCGCACGTCCACGCCGCAGCGGGCGACGGAGGCGGTGACGATCCGCCCGAAGGGGTCGTTCCCCACCCGGCTCACCCACGCGGCCCGGTGACCCAGCCTGGCCAGTGCCACGGCCACGTTGGACTCGGCGCCGCCGGCGCCCACGGTCAGCCGGGAACCCTCGGTCAGCGCCTCGGGTGAGGTGAGCACCGCCATGGTCTCCCCCACACAGACCGCGTCGATCCTGGTCATCGGGTGTTCCTCCGAAGTGATCGGCCGGGGAGGCGGTCGGTGCGACGCCCGTCCCTGACGGTGAACTCGCCCGCGATCAGCACGTGTTCGATGCCCACGGGGGGCAGCCGCGGTTCCTCGTAGGTGGCGGGGGAGCCGACGGTGTCGGGGTCGAAGACGGTGAGGTCGGCGAAGGCGCCCGGCTGGATGACGCCCCGGTCGGTGAGGCCCAGCCGCTGGGCGGGCCGGGAGGTGAGGTGCCGGACGCACTCCTCCAGGGTGAGCAGGCCGACCTCGCGCACGTAGTGCCCCAGGTAGCGGGGGAAGGTGCCCCAGCCGCGCGGGTGCGGGCGTTCTCCTACGAGGATGCCGTCGCTGCCCGCCGTGTGCGCTCCGTGCCGCATGATCGTGCGGATGTTCTCCTCGTTGCCGACCTGGAGGAGGCAGCCGCTGCGCAGCTCGTCGGCGACGAGGAGGTCGACGAACACCTTGCCCGGCGACTCGTCGCGGTCTCGGGCCAGGTCGGAGACGGAGGACCCGACCGCCCAGGACAGCGCGGGGTCGGCGGTTCCGGTGATCACGAGGGAGGTCCAGTCCATGGGGACGCCGTGGTTGCCGTCGGTGCCCTCGGCCTCGACCTCCCGCAGGATGTGTGCTCGGGTGGCGGGGTCGCGCAGGCGGGCGAGGGTGGCCGCCGTCCCGCCCTCCTGGGCCCAGGAGGGCAGCGGGGCGGCCAGGTAGGTGGCACTGGCCCGGTAGGGGTAGGTGTCGAGGGTGACGTCCAGGCCGTAGCGGACGGTGGCCTCGTCGATGGCGTCCAGGACCTCGCGGGCACGGCCCCGGTTCTGCGGGAAGTTCACGTGGCAGTGCGCGAGGTGGAGGGGAACGTGGGCGCGGCGGGCCACGTCCAGGCACTCCTGGTACGACTCGACCACGCGCGAACCGTAGTTGCGGTGGTGGGGGCAGTAGTAGCCGCCCGCGGCGCGGACGGGTTCGAGGAGGGCGACGATCTCGTCGTCGCTGGCGTACATGCCGGGCGTGTAGGTGAGCCCGGCGGAGAGCCCGTGCGCGCCCTCGGCCATGCCCCGGGCCACCATGGCGCGCATGCGCCCGATCTCGGCTTCGGTGGCGGGGCGGTCGTCGTCGCCCACGACCGCCATGCGGACGTTGCCCTGGGGGACGAGGTAGGCGGCGTTGGTGGGCGATCCCCGGTCGATGAGGTCGAGGTACTCGCCGACCCCGCGCCAGGAGTGGTCGAGTTCGGGGGTGCCGTTCCACGCGGCGATCTTCTCGCGGACGGGGTCGGCGGTGGCGTCGGTGACGGGCGCGTAGCCGAGCCCGTCCTGGCCGAGCACCTCCAGGGTGACGCCTTGGAGGACCTTGGCCTCGTGTGCGGGGTCGGCGAGCAGGGCGAGGTCGGAGTGGGCGTGCATGTCCACGAACCCCGGGGAGACGGCGAGGCCGGTCACGTCGACGACGTCGCCGGTGCTCTTCGCGGTACCCGGCGGCACGATGTGGCTGATGCGGCCATGGCGCAGGATGAGGTCGGCGTGACGGGAGGGGCCGCCGGTGCCGTCGATCACCCGTCCTCCGGCGAGTACGGTCTCGGGCTGCACTGTTCCTCCGATCGGGGTCCCCGACGCCCCGGTCCGCGCTGCCTTCGCCCGGAGTGTCGGTGTGGCCCAAGATACGCTTTGGGAAGGATAATTGATAACTTTGTTGCCAATAAGCGTGTCCGCGAACCCGACCGCGCGGCCCCCGAGGTGCGGGGACACGAGACCCGACCGAAGGAGACGCATGTCCAAGAAGGCGGTCCAGACCGACAACGCCCCCGTTCCCGCCGGCGCCTACAGCCAGGGCGTCGTGGCGGGCGGCTTCCTGTACACGGCCGGGTTCGGCCCGCAGGACCCGGCCACCGGGCGGGTCGCGCCCACCGTGGGCGAGCAGACCAAGCAGGTGCTGGCCAACGTCGCCGCCGTGCTCGCCGAACACGGCCTGACCCTCGACGACGTGGTCAAGTCCACCGTCCACCTGGAGAGCCTCAAGGCGGACTTCCCGGAGTTCAACGCCGTCTACGAAGAGCACTTCACCGCCCCCTACCCGGTCCGCACCACCGTGGGCTCCGACCTGGCCGACATCCTGGTCGAGATCGACGTGGTCGCCAAGCTCCGCGACTGACCGGCGCCCCCGCCCCTCCAGGGGAGTGTTCCCCCCGGAGCCCCTGATCGACCGGCCGTCCCCGAACTCGGCTCCCCGGGGGCGGCCGGTCCCCCCGTCGGACCCCGGCGGCACCGGACCGCGTGCCCCCGGTCGGCCCCGGTCAGCTGAGCCGACGCGCCCGCACCACCAGGTCGTGCACGGTGTGGGAGACCCCGTCCAGGACCTGTTCCGAGGGACGCGCCTCGTCGACGAGCACCTCCCACTCCCCCTCCACCAGTGCCGCGGTCACCGCGTCGCCCTCGTAGAAGAGTTCGGGGTGGGGCGGGCGCGGCACCCCCGACGCCAGGTCCCGGGGATGGTGCGCGACCACCAGGAGCTCACCACCGGGGATCACCGCCGCCGCCAGGTCCGCGAACAGCAGCGCCCGGGGATTCGGGTACAGGTGCATGAACTGCGCCGTGACCAGCTCGTACTGGGGAGTCGGCGGAGCCCAGCGGGTGACGTCCGCGCGCAGCCAGGTGATCCGGTCCGCCACTCCCGCGCCCGCCGCCATCGCGTGTGCGGCCGCGCGGTCCAGCGCCACGGACGAGATGTCCACCGCGGTCACCCGCCAACCGCGTGCGGCCAGCCACAGGGCGTCCGCGCCCTCACCGGCGCCCACGTCCAGGGCCCTTCCCGGTGGGAGTCCCTCGACCTCCCTGACCAGGTGCCGGTTGGGCCGCCCGCTCCAGATCCGGTCGCTGGAGCGGTACCGCTCGTTCCAGAACTCCTCGCCCATCTCCTCGGGCAGGGAACCGTGCTCGTCGGTCATGTGTCGACCACCTCCTCCCCCACTCTGCTCAGCGGTGCGGGACGAAGCGAGTTCCCTTGCCGAACCGGCAAGGGAAAGGAACGGTACGGAAACGCGTGAAAAGACGGTCCCGATATTCACGAGCGACCCAGAACCGAACTCCCGGCCCCCACATCACACCGAGTGTCCGCATCCACCCCTTCAGAGACACCTCCAAGGACAGAACACCATGATCATCTGGCGCGGCTGGGGCATCCTGGTCATCCTCATCGCCGCCGTCTTCACCGTCCCCCTGGGCTTCCTGGCCGCCGAGACCGTGGGCAGCGAGTCCGCCGGTCTCGGCGCGGGCGCGGGCCTGCTGCTCGGAGCCGTGGGCGTCTACTTCGCCGGAGCCAAGCTGAACGCCCCCAAGCAGGGGTTCCACCCGGGCACCGGTCAGCCGGTCGAGTACCGCAACGCCCACACGTTCTTCTTCGTGCCGATGCAGTACTGGGGCTTCATCCTGCCCATCGGCGGTGTGGCGGCGATCCTGAGCGCGTTCCCGCTCTGATCCGGAGCCCGGGTCGTCACGACCCGGCGAACGGCCCCCGTCCTCCTCTGCCTGGGAGCGGCGGGGGCCTTCTCGCGTCCGACGCGTCCTACGCCCGTGCCCTCTCCGGCCCGGCCGCGCGGGCCCCGCCCGGGCGCCTTCCGCCGGTGGCCGGAGCGCCGGGGCTCAGGGGCCCTCGGCCCCGGGTTCGCCGAAGTCCTCCAGACACAGCTCCAGCAGGGCCAGAACCCTCTCCTTGAGCTGTTCCCGGTCGTGTGCGCGCAGCGCCGTCGCGCCCTCCACGCGTCTGACCCGGCCCACCCCGAGCAGGACCGCCGCGACCAGCGAGGCGTGCACCCGCGCGTCGGGCCCGCCCAGGTAGACGGCGAGCGGATCGATCAGCGCGCTCTTGAGCCGCCCCTGGTAGACCGTCTGGAGGTCCGGGTCCCCGGCCGAGTCGTCCAGTGACAGCTGCAACGGAGTGCCCTCCCCGTGCAGACGGCCCACGGAGTGCTCCGCCAGCCGCTCCGTGAGGTCCTCGGGGGCACCGTCCTCGATGAGCCGGGGGAAGACGCCGTCCGCGCGCAGGATCTCGGTCAGCAGTCCCGCCTTGGAACCGAAGTACCGATTGATCAGCGCGACGTTCACCCCCGCGTGCGAGGCGATCTTGCGCGAGGAGACCGCACCGTACCCCTCGCTGGTGAACAGTGTCTTGGCGCTGGCCAGGATGCGCTCCCGGGTCGCCTCCCGGCCGCGCGCCGGCGCCTGCGCGCCGCCTCCGGTCTCGTCCGGACGCTCCATCTGCACACCCCTTGGTGGCCGCGATCTGGTCTTCGATACTCCAGGTTGACACCTCGATGTGCCCCACGCCTACCGGAAGCGTCCGAGAGATACCGATTTGACAGGTCAACAGCGTTTACATATACCTGACGTGGATGCTCGCCCCCGGTGTACCTGCCGTGGGGCTTTCGTGCGTCCGGAATCGGGGGCCTCATGGAACAGTCAGCACACGGGACGTCCACCACCCGGGGCCACTCCCCCGGAGCCCCCGACGCACCCGCCCCCCAGGCCCCCGCCTCCCCCGCACCGCTCCCCGAGGCCGCACCCGAGTACCCGCCCCGGCCCGTCGTCCGGCGCATCATGGTCGGCCTGGTCCTGGCCATGCTCACCTCGATGCTCACCAACTCGATCATCGGAACCGCGCTGCCCACGATCATGGGCGAACTCGGCGGGCAGGACCGCCTCGCCTGGGTGGCCACCGCCGCGCTGCTCACGATGACCGCCTCCACCCCCGTGTGGGGCAAGCTCTCCGACATCTGGGGGCGCAAGCTCCTCTTCCAGATCGCCCTCGGCGTCTTCATCGTCGCGTCGCTCGCTGCCGGGTTCGCGCAGGACATCAACTGGCTGATCGCCGCCCGGGCACTCCAGGGGCTCGGCGTCGGAGGCCTGGCCACCCTCCCCAACATCATCCTCGGCGACGTCGTCTCACCCCGTGAACGCGGCCGCTACAGCGGCCTCATCGGCATGGTCTTCGGCGTCTCCACGGTGCTCGGCCCGCTCGTCGGCGGGTTCCTGGTGGACAGCCCGCTCGGCTGGCGCTGGTGCTTCCTCATCACCGTGCCGCTCGCGGTGGTGGCCTTCGGCGTCATCCAGTTCATGTTCCGCATGCCGTTCACACCGCGCCACCGGCCCACGGTGGACTGGTTGGGCGCCGGACTCATCTTCAGCGCCGCAAGCACGGTGATCGTCCTGCTCAGCCTGGGCGGAACCCAGATCCCCTGGAACTCCGCGCCCGCCTACGCCATGGGCGTCGGCGCGGTCGTGCTGACCGTCGCCGCCGTACTGGTCGAACAGCGCGCCAAGGAACCGATCATCCCCACCCGCCTGTTCCGCGACCGCACGTTCGTGCTGGCCTCGGCGGGCTCGGTCACCGTCGGCATGATGATGTTCGGTCTGATCATCTACATGCCGCAGTTCCTCCAGATGGTCCACGGGATGAGCCCGACCGTCTCCGGACTGATGACCCTGCCCCTGGTGGCCTCGTTCCTGCTCACGTCCATCGGGTCCGGCTTCGCGATCAGCGGCAACGGCCGCTGGAAGGCCTACACGGTCGTCGGCATGGCGCTGTGCGTGGTCGGGTTCACCGTGCTCAGCCTGACCCGGTTCGACCCCGGACTCGCCACGGTCGTCGTGGGCCAGGTGCTCGTGGGCCTCGGCTTCGGCCTCAACATGCAGATCCTCCTGCTGGCCGTCCAGAGCGCGCTCCCGCTGAGGGACCTGGCCGCCGGAACCGCCTCCGTCACCTTCTTCCGCAACCTGGGCGGCGCCATGGGCGTGGCCGCGTTCGGCGCCGTGATGGTGAGCCGCCTCAACGCCGAACTCGCGTCGGCGGCGACCGCCGCGCAGGAGGCGCTGGCCCTGGACACCGCCAGCGGCACCGACTCGGGCGCCCAGGAGCTGACGGTGGGCCTGGAACAGGCCGCCGAGTCCGCGCAGGGTTCACCGGAACTGGTGCACTCCCTGCCCGAACCGGTGCGCGACGTGGTGGTGGGCGCCTTCGACCACGCCATGCAGGGCGTGTTCGTGGCCGGGGTCCCCATCGCCGTGCTGGGCCTGGTCGCGGTCGCGTTCATGAAGGGCGTACCGCTGCGCGGCGGCGGCCCGAAGCCTTCGCGCGCGCGGCGCGGCACGGGGGAATGACGGGCCCGCGTGCGGGTTCCGGCCCGGACGGGCCGGGGCCGACCCGCGCCGACCGGAGTCAGAGGTAGCGGCGAAAACCCGTCGCCGAGCTGTCGAAGCCCAGGGCGGCGTAGAACAGGTGCGCGCCCTGGCGGCTCTCGTGCGAGAGCAGTTCCACCTTGTAGCAGGTCGCGCGCGCGGCGCGGTCCAGGGCATCCTCCATGAGTGCCCTGCCGATGCCCTGGAGTCTGGTCTCCGGGTCGACGACGAGGTTGTCGACCACCGCCCAGGGCTGGGCGTCGTGAGTCAGGTTGGCCACCACCAGCAGGTCCAGGGTCCCGATGATCTGCCCCCGGCGCTCCGCCACCAGAACGGTGCGGTCGGGGTCGTTCTCCATACGGGTCCAGGCGCGTACGGCGGCGGAGGACATGCGAACATGAGCGCTCTGCGTGTGGGTGGTGTCACCGAGTTCGCGCAGAAGACGCAGGATCGCACCGAGGTCGGACCGAATGGCCGCGCGGATAATCATGGCTGTCGGCATCGTAGCCGACAGCCTGCGACAAGGCGGACGTCCCCCTACAACTGACCACAAAACACCGAGGGCGGGACCGGCAGGTCCCGCCCTCGTGACGTACCCGCCGACGACCGCCACGGGGGCCTCCCGCGCGGGCCGGTCCGACGCCGTGTCAGGGCTTGCGAATGACGCGCACGCCCTCGTCGTTCGCGGGCGGCTGCTGGCCGGCCTCGGGACGCCGGTAGACACCGGTGATCCCCGGGTCGCCGCCGGTCTCGTCCGCGGGCGGGGCCGCCGGAGCCTGCTGCGGGCCGCTCGGCTGCTGGAACCCCGGGGCCTGGCCCGGAGCCGGGGCGTTGAAGCGGGCACCCTGCGGGGGCTGCGGGGCGACCGGCGCGGGGTCGCCGCCCTTGCCCTCGTCCTGCTTGGGACCCCGCTGGCCCTCCGGCTCGGGGGCGTCCTGCGGAGCCGACTCGGGCGTGGCCAGCGGCTTGATGCGCACCGTGGCCTGGTCCGGCTCCTGCTGGAGCGGGGGAAGCTTCGTGGTGGCCTCCTCCTTCTTCTCCTGCTGGACGGCGGGCTTGGGTGCCTCGGGCGCCTTCGCCTCCGGGGCCTTGTTCTCGGGCTTGACCGCGGGCTTGGGCCGCACCGGGCTGCTCTGCGGACCCTGGTTCGGCTGGGCCTTGGGGGCCTCGGCCGCAGGCGTCACCGTCTCCTCGCGGGACAGCCCCGTCTCCAGCGCACCGGCCTTGTCCTCCGCCGCGACCAGGTCGGCCAGCGTGGAGTGCATGTCCTTGAGGCGGCGCAGCGCCTCGGCGTGCGTGGCCGTCAGCGTGGCCAGACGGCGGTCGGCAGTGTCGTGGATCTTCTTGGCGCGGGCCTCGGCCTCGCCCAGACGGCGGTCGCCCTCCTGCTTGGCCTGCTCCCGGAGCTGGTCGGCCTCCTTCTTGGCGCCGCCGACCATCTCGTTGGCCTCCGAACGCGCGGCGGAGACGATCCGCTCGGCGTGCTCCTCGGAGTCCTTGCGGTGCTTGGCGACCTCCTCCTGGGCCTTCTTCTGGGCCTCCTTCACCTCGGCCTCGACCCGGGAGCGACGCTCCTTGGCCTCCTCCTCGGCGATACGGAGGATCTCCGCCATGCGCTCGCTGATCTGCTCGTGCTCAGGCTTGACCTGGGCCTTCTCGCGGGCGATCGCGAGGTCGCGCTTGTACTGCTCCAGCTCGTCGTCCATCCGCTGGAGACGCTCACGGAGGTCCTTGAACTGGTTGTCCATACGGACGTAGTAGTCGTCGACGTGCGCCTTGTCGTAGCCGCCCTTGCGCACCGTCGGGAATCGGTCTTGTTGCAGTCCGCCGCCCGGCAACATATCGCTCATGCGCCTTTCATGTCCTTAACACCGCTGCACGTCGCAGATGGTGCGAAATGGTGAGAGTTGCCCCGTACCCGTTCGTCGTCGGGACACCCGTCGAACCGTCCGGTCTGGATCGCCCGCGGGTGCCCGCTGTCGTGCTCCGGCTCGGCTCGATGAGGGGCACCGGCCGAGAGCGGAGCGTAACGCCGAGACACCGTCCGAACGACCAAGGTAGACACGCGCTGCGCCGAGGCGTCAAGAGCCCTGGCGGGCACATCGCCGTGCGGACCCTGGTCACGTTCTTACTAAGGTATGCGCGATCATCCCCGTACGGGGGCGTAGCGGTCAACTTCCTGACCTTCCGCCCCGGGGGACCCACGCCGAGAGGACCCACGCATGGACAACCCGACGGACGGACCCGCGACACAGCCGCGTACCGGAGCCAGGATCGGCGGCGCCCCCTTCGGTGAACCGGAGATCCATCCCACAGCGTGGATCGCCCCGGGAGCCGTGGTGGTGGGCCGCGTCCGGCTCGGTGAGCGGAGCAGTGTCTGGTACGGGTCGGTCCTGCGCGCCGACACCGAGGACATCGTCGTCGGGGACCGGGTCAACATCCAGGACCAGTGCGGACTGCACTCCGACCCCGGGCAGCCCGCCGTGTTGCACGACGACGTGAGCCTGGGGCACAAGGCGATGGTGCACGGGGCCGTCGTGGAGGAGGGAGCGCTCATCGGCATCGGCGCCATCGTCCTGGGCGGGGCCCGGGTCGGCCGGGGCGCCCTGGTCGCCGCCGGATCGCTGGTGGCCCCGGGCAAGGTCGTCCCCGCGGGGACACTCTGGGCCGGGGTCCCCGGCAAGGTGGTCCGTGAGCTGAACGACGACGACCGCCTCGTGCTGGAGCACACGCCCACCGCCTACGCCGCGTACGCCGTGCAGCACCAGGACGTCACCTGGCGGTGAGTACCCCGGACCGGAATCCGGACCGGAATTGCGCCGGAATCGACCCGGGGAGCGGCCTCGCACGGGCGGCCCCTCCCCGGGTCGGGACCCGGACCCGACCGTGGCACTCCTGGGGGAGAAGCCGCATCGCCGCCCCCCAAAGGGATGTGGCTCTCTGGCTAACCCGGGCCAGCCCGGTACTGGCCCACACGAGTCATGCGCCACGGGGCCCGGCCGCCGTACCCTGGAACTCCTCTCTCCTTGTGGGACCGGTTCCGTCGCGCCGCGCCCGCATCGCCCCGGGGCCCGGGGTTGACGACCTGTCCAGCGACACCCGTGTCCCGGGAGGTGAGTGGTGGTGAACGGCCTGGGTGAGTACGGGCTCGGAGTGGCCGACCGGCTCCACGACCACGTCGCGCTGGACGAGATCGAGCTCTACGCCGAGGTGCTCATCGCCGTGGCCGACACCGAACACCCGCTCAGCCCGGCGGAGATCGACCGCGCGCTGGGGCTGCCCTGCCGCACCGTGGCCGGTGGGCCCCCGCCCGACGACTCCCCCGCGACCAGCCACGACGGGGACCCGTCCGCCTCCGAACCCGAGCCCACCACCCCTGGCGAGGCCGCCCGGCCCGACGCCCCGAACGCCGCCCCCGCGTCACCCGTCCCCGCTCCGGCCGGGCCGGAGCGCGTGCGACGCCAGCCCGTACCGGAGGGCGTGCCGGGGACCGGACGCCCTGGCGCGGTGCCCCCCGCCCGCGACGGCCACCGCCCGCCCGTCTTCGTCCTGCCCGTCCGGGGCGGGACCCCGGACCCGCCCTCGGGGCCGCGTCCGCTGTGCGACGTGGTTCTGCCGCACTTCGTGCCCTGGCGGGCCTGGCACCTCTGAAACCCGCGCCCCGGCGCGGGACCCGTCCAGCTGAGGGACCTCCCCCACTGGTGATCAGTCCGCCCCCGCCCCGGCCTCCACCGTCCCCCGGCCTCGCGCCACCGGCGGTCCCGGCTCCCGCGGGTCCTCCCCCAGCCTCCACCCCCTGAGATCCGCGGCGGTCCGAGGTTCGCGATCCCCTAGACCCAGCCCTCGCCCCAGTCACACCATTCTCGGATTCGGAACCCGAACCGTCCGGAATCGGCCTGATCCGGCCACCTTCGTACGGCTCCGTGCCGAACCGTTCTGGGTAGGGCCCCCTCAGGGCCCCTCAGCCCACAGAACGGCCAGCAGCCCCTCAGGAGCCGAGATGCGCACAGGACCCGACAGGCCGGAACGCGAGGTGGAGCGCCCGGACACCCGCGCCCCCGCGGACCGCCGCACCGTGGGTGAACCGGACCACGCCCGCCGCGTCACCCTCACCGTCGCCCTCGTGGTGACCTTCCTCTTCCTGCTCGTGACCGCTGGAGGCGTCGGCTGGTTCCTGGCCGGTGGCGGAGGCGACTCCGAGGGCGGACCGGACACCGCCTCGGGCACCGACGAGGACGATTCCGCGGACAGCCCCACCACCGTCTCGGGTCCGCCGCCGGGCGCCGAGGGCACCGTCACCGACTCCAGGTCGGGGCTGGCCTACTCCCTGCCCGGCCAGGGGTGGGCCCGGCTCGGCGACGACCAGGTCCCGGCGGAGTACTCCTCGTACACGGTGTACGGCTCCGAGGACGATCCCGACGCCTTCATCGTCACCGGCACGGAGGAGATCGGCCCGCTCGAACCCCTGGCCGCCACCGGGCTGTCCCTCGCCACGGACATGGTCGCGGAGCTGGCCAGCGGGGGTGTCGACCTGCGGGTCGAACCCTCGGCGGAGACCTCCCTGAACGATCTTCCGGCCTTCGGCGCGACCCTGGACGACACGTCCGAGGGAGGCGGTTACGGGCGGTTCCTGGTCGTCCAGGTGACCGACGACCGGGGCGCCTTCATGTTCGGCCTCAACACCGACGGCGGAGAGGAGGCCACGGCGGGGATCGACGCCGCGTTCGACTCCCTCGGCGTTCTCTGACCTCACCGCCTCCCATGGTCCCCCCGGATGTTCCGTGGCGCCCAGGTCCAGGGCGCCACGGAACAGGGCGGTCACGGAGGCGGGACTCCTCACCGGGCCGGGACGGCAGGCGGTCCCGGCGCCCGGAGATCCACCCACCGGTCCCACGCCCCGGACCACCGTTCACAGGCCACAGGCCCCAGTCCCGCAGCCAGTTCCCAGCCCCCCAGGCCAGTCCCCAAGCCACTCCCCAGGTCAGAAGGGGATCACGGCCCGCAGCAGGAACCCGCCGTCCCTGGTCCGCGCCCGGGACAGCGTCCCCCCGGCCAGAGCGACCCGCTCGGAGAGTCCCGCCAGCCCGTTACCGTCGCTCCCTCCGGCCGCCTCGGCCTTGGCGCTGTCGTTGTGGACCTCCACCACCAACCCCCGCGACACGTCGGCGCCGTCCCTGGTGAGCCGGAAACTGATCTGGCACTCCTCGGCGTCGCTGTGCCGCATGACGTTGGTCCCTCCCTCGCGTACCACCCACGCGGCCAGACCCGCGGCCTTCGGCGGGAGCTCCAGTCCCTCCATCCCCGTGACCACCGTCCGCGTGCCCCCCGACTCCAGCGCCTCGCCGACCGACCGGACCTCCTCCTCCAGGTCGGCCTCCCGGTCCCCGCTCACGGCCGCCCGCACCTGTTGGAGCGCCTTCCCGGCAAGGCCCTGGATCTCGGCGATCTCCGAGGCCGCGCGGTCCGGGGCCCGGTCCACGAGCCGCCCCGCCAGCTGGGCCTTGACCGCGAGCGCGGAGAGACTGTGTCCGAGCAGGTCGTGCATGTCCCGCGCGAAGCGCAGACGCTCCTGGGTCACCGCCAGTTGGGCGCTGGCCCGCTGACCCGCCACCGCCTCGCGGCTGATGTCCCACAGCCAGATGGTGCCGAAGGTGCTGAACGCGAACACGAGCGCCACGAACACGGCGAGGTACCAGAGCAGCCCGTACGCGGCCGGGTTGACGCCGTTGGGCTCGAAGAAGGCGGAGAAGGTCGGGATCAGCGGCAGGGGTGAGACCAGCAGCAGGACGCTGATCAGCAGCCCGGTGCTCCGCGAGGTGAAGAACACGGCCGTTCCCCACCAGGCTCCGATGATGACCAGCGCCACGGGCGGGGTGTTGAGCAGGACCGCGCTCAGCAGGACCAACGCGACCGAGGCCCACAGGAGCGGTGGGCTGGGCTGGCGGTTGCCGTCCAGCCGTTCCCGGAGCAGCAGCAGGAGCAGGACGGCGACCACCACGGCGCACAACACTCCGGCCAGCGAGTTCCCCAGCGGGAACCCGTACACGACGCTGTAGTAGGGGTCGGCGACGGCCACAGCGACGATGCACAGGCTGTTGAAACTGATCAGCGCCATGATGATCCGCCGGGAGAGCCGGACCCGTCGGTCGGCGGCCAGGTCGGCGAGCAGCTGGGGGTCGGGGGACGCTCCGTCCGGGTCCCCCGCGACCGTCGGAACCGAACCCGCCGTGGCCTCAGCCGCGCCCCCGGCCCCGGTCGGTGCGGCGCTCGGCGACGCGCCTCCCGGGCCCGCGCCCCCAGGTCCGGAGCCGTCCTCTCCCCCGACGGCCCGCACCCGATCCGGCGCGTCCGTCAGGGGCAGTACGGCGCGGAGCAGAAACCCCCCGTCGTCGGTCCGGGACGCCGAGAGCGCGCCGCCGCCTCCGGTGATCCGCTCGGCGAGCCCGGCCAGTCCGCTGTCGGAGCCCACCCCGCCCCGGACCCCCTCCCTCGCGCGGTCGTTGGCCAGCTCCACCACCAGTTCCCCTGCTCCGTCCTCGGAAGGGGACGCGACGGAGAGGGTGATGCGGCAGGTCTGGGCCCGGCTGTGTCTGAGGACGTTGGTGCCGCCCTCGCGCACCACCCAGGCCGCCAGGGCCGCCGTGTCCGCCGGGACGTCCAGGTCGGCGACCCCGGAGACCGTGGTGACGGTGCCGTTGGCCTCCAGCACGGCGCGCACCGAACCGACCTCGGCGTCGAGGTCGATGTCCCGGTACCCCCGGACCACCGAGCGGACCTGTCTGAGGGTGGTCCGTGCCAGCTCGTGGACCAGGCCGATCTCCCGTCTGGCCTCCTCGGGGTCGGTCCGCAGGCTCCGCCCGGCACGCCCCGCCCCGAGCCGCAGCGCGTCGAGCCGGTGCCACAGCAGTTCCTGGAGGTGGTGGGTGATGCGCAGCCGCTCGCCGTCCACGGCCAGCCGGGCCCGGGCCTGCTGGCCCTCGGTGACCCGCCGGATGCCGTCCCACAGCCAGACGGTGTACACGCAGCCGATCCACAGGAACGCGCCCCAGACGATCATGAACACGCCGTTGCCCACGATGCTGCCGAAGAGCCCCGGAAAGCCGGAGGGATCGTCGGGGCCCGGCAGCAGCGGGGTGTGCACCGGGCTGACCTGTGTGTTCACCACGGCCAGTGCCAGCGCCGCCACGGTGAGCAGGAGCAGTTCCCTGCGGGTGGACAGGAAGGCGACCAGTACCCAGGCCGAGACGCACACGGCGAAGACGCTCGGCGTGTGCCACAGGAAGAGGCACAGGACCAGGAGCAGCGCGAGGCTGCTCCGGTACAGGACGCGGTCCGGTCTGGTCCGGCCGTCCAGCCGGTCCCGGATCATCCGGAACATCGCCAGCGCGCTCAGCACCGAGGCGGTGAACAGGGCGAAGGTCCGCGCCGCGGCCAGGACCCGGACGTAGTCGGGCTGGCCGTCCAGGAGCTCCCACGCGTGGGCGAGGTCGACCAGGAGCCCGGTTCCGGCCCAGAAGGGCACCAGGAAGGGGAAGGCGGCCATGCTGATCAGGCAGTACAGCCGGGCCCGGCGGATTCTGCGGGTCAGGCCCGCGCTCATCCCCGGAGCCCCGGGGGCCTCCGCGCCCCGGGGTCCGTGAGCCGTGGCGGCCCCCGCCTCCCCCACAGGCGCCGCGCGCCCGTCCGTCTCCACCACGTGCCTCTCCCGCCTTCCGCGCACCTCTCGTCGGATTCCAAGGTAGGGGCGGCACGACCCCCCGGAGCCGTTGTCCACAGGGCCGGTTTCCCGCCGTGCGGCGTTCCCTTGATCGCGCGACGTTCTGACCACACGACCGGGAGAACGGACCACCCCGCGCGCCGCGTCCCGGCTCCGAAGCGTGATGGAGCCGGAGGGCCCCGTCCTGGCCCTTCCGGCTCCATCGCTCCGCCCGCCCGTCCGCACCGTGGTGGGGACTCAGGGCTGGCGGGGGTCCCACTTGAAGTAGCGCCGCACCAGCAGGGACAGCACGACGATCCAGGCCGCCATCACGCCGATGGCGGGCAGGGCTCCGACCCACAGGGCCGCCGTTCCGAGGGCCTCGGCTCCCTCGTATCCCCCGAACACGTCGTAGCCGGTGTAGGCGGCCTGGGCCATCTCGGCCGCCGGGGCGACCGGAAGGAACTGGACGACCACGCGGACGGGCTCGGGCAGCAGGTCGAGCGGCAGGAAGATCCCGCCGGTGAGGAGCAGGGCCATCATCGGGACCACGGAGAACATCTGCGCCGACTCCGCGCTGCGCACCAAAGGCGTGATCAGCAGACCCACCAGGGTCATGGCGACGGAGCTGAGCAGCACCGCGACCGCCAGCATCACCGGGTCGGCGGGGACCTTGCCGCCGAGGGCCGCGACCGCCCCGAGGATCACCGCCGTCAGCGCCACGGAGAAGACGACGACCACCACCGTCACGCTGCCGAAGATGGCGGTCTGGGGGACGCCGCTCACCCGCAGGCGCTTGAGCACGAGGGACTCGCGGCGCGCGGCGAACACGTTGGAGGGGTGCCCGATTCCCAGCATCAGGCCGATGCCGATGACCGCCGAGGCCAGCGACAGGTCGTGGGTCGTGAAGTCGCCGAACACCGGCGCGCTGGGCGTGGACCACAGCGGCATGAAGAGGATCGCCGGCATGATCAGGTACATCAGCGCGGTCTTGTACCGGACGAAGAGGGTGAACTCGGTGCGGGCCAGACGCAGGGTCCGGTTCAGGGTGCTCGGTCCGGTCCGGGCGGTCCCCCTGGCCGGGGGTCGGGTGGCGGTCGTGCTCATGGTGTCTCTCCTGGGTTCGGGGCCGGGGTCGCGCGGCGGCGCGTGGTCCCGGCGGCGGGGCCGTGGGGTGGGGTCGGAGGCGACGGGGCGCACCGTCGCGGTCGGGGCGAGGTGGCCCGGACCGCCGTCCTCACGAGGTGACGAGGTCGGTGGCGCCGTCCGCGACCTGGAGGAAGACGTCCTCCAGGGAGGCTCCGCGCACCTGGAGGTGTCGGAGGGCGGTCCCCTGTTCGGCCGACCACGCGACGAGCGCGGCGACGGTCCGGTGGGCGCGCTCGGCCACGTCCCCGCCGGTGACCGTGTAGGTGGCCCAGAGCTCCTGGTCGCGGGTCTCGACCTCGATCGTGGCCCCCGGCACGTCGGGCAGGTCCGCGGTGCGCACCTCCCCGGGGAGCAGGAAGCTCACCCGGTCTCCCCAGCCCGCGAGCACCCCGGCGAGGGTGCCCTCCACCCGGATCTCTCCGCGGTGCATGATGGCGAGCCGGTCGGCGAGGCGTTCGGCCTCCTCCAGGTAGTGCGTGGTGAGCAGGACCGCCACGCCGCTCTCCTTGAGGTCGCTGATGATCCGCCAGGTCTCGTGTCTGGCCTCGGGGTCCATCCCGGTCGTGGGCTCGTCGAGGTAGAGGACCTCGGGGCGGGTGAGCAGCGCCGAGCCCAGGTCGAGGCGGCGCTTCTGCCCTCCGGAGAGCTGGCGCACGCGCAGGCCGCGCTTGTCCTTGAGGTCGACCAGGTCGAGGATCTCCTCGACGTCGCGGGGGTCGGCGGCGAGGTCGCTGGTGAGGCGCAGGCTCTCGTCGACGCTCAGGTCGTCCATGAGGCCGCTGCCCTGGAGGACGGCGTTGACCCGCTCGCGCACCTGCGCCGGTTGGCCGTGGGGGTCCTGACCGAAGACGCGTACCGTCCCGGAGCTCGGGCGCCGGAAGCCCTCCAGCGTCTCGATGGTGGTGGTCTTCCCGGCGCCGTTGGTTCCGAGGAGGGCGAAGAGCTCGCCGGGGCGGATCTCGAAGGAGACCCCGCGGACCGCCTCGAAGTCCCCGTAACGCTGGTGAAGGTCGCTGACCACCACCGAGGGGCCCGTCGTGGGGGCGGGACCCGGGTTCGCGGCGGCCGGTCGGGCGTTCTCAGTCGTCGTCATGGCACCAGCGTCGCGCGAACGGGCCCCGGCCGACAGACGTCGCTGTCACCGGTACCCGATGACACTTCATCCGCCCCCGCCGCTGACAAATGTCATCGCGAGGCCCGTCCGCTTTGGGTTCCCGCTGGTCCGGCCCCTCAGCCGGACCGCGGGAACGAGGCCGCGCCCGTGCGTGCCCCTTCGTGAACTCACGTACGAGCGCGGCCCTCACCACCGGCCGGAGGCGCGCCCGTCCCCTCACAACACGTTGTCGGGCGCGGCCCCTCGGCAGTCACCAATGTTCTACACGATTCGGGGGCGGAGCACGGCCGGAATACCGCGATTACCAGCAGAGGCATCGCGGGGAATGCGCGCAGGGGTTGGCTTCTTCTTGGGAAACATCGTCCAACGGGTGGCTTCCGCCCTCCGGGCGCCTGGCGAACGACGGTACGAATGACATCACGGGTGGCCCACCGCCCCCTCAGACCCCGGGCTGATCTGGGAAGACGGACACGGAACTCTGATAAGCGAAAATGCGCACCCGCCCTCGCCCCGGTCAGGGGAAAGGTTTTATCGATGCCTCCGACGCATTCCAACAACTCATGAACGGCGCTGGTCAGAGGGGTGCACAGAAGTGTCACCCCTCGAGGAATCACGTTCCGGGACCAAGGACACCAACCGCTTTCCGACCGTTTCCAGCGGCCCCCGCCCGAACCGCCGGAGCCACCAACGGGCTCCGGCCACCAGGACCAGGGCGATGCCGAGTCCGACCGCGAGCAGCACCCCCTCCCTCGTGGCCCCGTCGATCCCCCGTTCCTCCAGGAACCCGGCCAGCCCCAGCCCCCAGCCGTAGAAGACCACCGAGCCCAGCAGGTTCTGGAGGACGTAACAGGTGAGCGCGGTGAGCCCCACCGCGCGCAGGGACCCCGCCAGCCGACCGTCACCCCCGGAACGGTCCAGCAACCAGCCCACCAGGCCGACGTAGCCCAGCATGAGCACGATCGCGAAGCCGTACCGGTGCGCCTGACCGAGAACGGAGATCTGGGAACCGAGCAGGCACAAGGGAAGGCCGAGCCCGATCCCCCAGCGCGCGAGCCGCCCGCGGAGCTCCCGGCCCCGGGGGTCGTCGTCGAAGACACCCGACCGGTAGAGGCGCACTCCCAGCAGGAAGAGGAACAGCACGAGCGGGAAGGTCACGAGGATCTCGATCCTGGTGCCGAGGAAGTCCCGCCCCCGCTCCGCCACCTGTTCGAGGTAGCCGCCCTCCAGGAAGAGCACCTGATACTCAGCGAGCCCGCGCGGTTCGGGGGGTCTCGCCCCGGACGCGTCGGCCAGGGAGAACACCACCGTCATCACGGTGAGGAAGGCGACGTTGACCGTGAGGGCCGACCACATCACCGCGGATCGGACCCGCTCGGAGCGGCCCAGCAGCCAGATCACCAGCAGCCCGGTGACGGCGTAGCCCATGAGCACGTCCCAGGCGAACAGCAACAGGGCGTGCAGGGCGCCCTCGACCAGCAGGAGGACCTGGCGCCACCGGCTCCGGCCGGGCCAGGGCCGCCCGCGCGCCGCGGCGGCCCGGTGCTGGACCGCCAGGCCCACGCCGAACATCATCGCGAGCATCGCGAGGAACTTGCCGTTGACGAGGGGGTCGAGGAGCTCGCGCGGGAGGGAGGGGGTGCCGGGAAGGGCGGGATGGAAGAGCCAGATGTTGGAGGCCAGGGTGCCGAGGATGGCCAGGCCGCGCAGGACGTCGAGCAGGAGGAGGCGTGGCGGCGGAGTCGGTGGTGGGGCGGTCCTGGTGGAGGGGCCGCCGGAGGCGGGGGGCGGGCCCGGATCGTCCGGGCCCCCGGTGGCGAGCCGTTCGACGGTGCCCGGTCGAGTCGGAGCGTCCGGGTCGGCGTGGACCCGCGCGGCGTGTGAGTCCCCGGTCCGGGGCTTCGTGGAGTCGTCCATGGGGCCGAGCCTGCCGACTCCCCCTGCCGGACGCGTCTGCCGATGGGCGTATGTCCTTCGGCAGACGCGGCCCCGGCCACCGTGCCCCACCATGGGACGCATGCACACACGCGAGAGGCCGCTCGACGCCCTGGCCCGGCGTTGGCGGCGGCTGCCCGTGACCACGCGCGACGCGGCACTGACCGCCCTGCTCGCGTCCGCGCTCCTCGTCGGCTGGCCCTTCGGTCCGGAGTCGGTTCCCCCCTGGCTGGTCAGCCTCTCCCAGCTGGCGTGCTGCCTCCCGCTGGTGTGGCGCCGCAGGTTCCCCTTCCCGTCCGCCCTGACCGTGGGAACGGCCGTCTTCGTCCACCACGCCGTCCTGGGCTTCAGCGACCCCTTCACCATCTGGCTGGCCTGCTTCGCCGCCTGGTCCGCGGTCCGGCACGGAAGCCCGGTGTCCCTGGTGGCGCCGCTGTCGGCGGTGTGGATGCTCGCCTTCTTCAACATCGTCACCCACGGCGACATGCTCGGCCGGGAGTCGCTCCCGCAACAGCTGTCCATCACCGTCCTGGCCATGTCGCCCGCCCTCGTCGGCTCCCTGGTGCGGCTACGGGTCGAACGGGCCGCGCAGCGACGGCGGGCCAACCTGGACCGGGCGCAGCGGGAGCGCGCCCGGGAGCGGGCGCGGATCGCCCGTGACGTCCACGACGTCGCCGGGCACCACCTGAGCGCCATCCGTCTGCTGGCCGTGGGCGGCCGGGAGTCGTTGAAGGGGCCGGACGGCGACCCGGACGCGGTGCTGGCGGCGATCTCCGAGGCGTCGGGGCGTGCGGTGCGCGAGATGCGTGAGCTGTTGCAGCTGCTGCGCGAGGACAGGTTGGACGAGCCCGCTCCCCCGGACGTGCTCCTGGACGACCTGCCGTTCCTGGTGGCGGCGCTGGACGACACGGGCCTGGCCGTGGACCTGGAGGTGCCGGAGGCGGTCGAGGGGCTACCGGCCCGGCTGGAGGCGGACGCCTACCGGATCGTGCAGGAGGCGCTGGGCAACGTGCTGCGGCATTCCTCTGCGGAGAGCGTGCTGGTCCGTCTGGAGTCGCGCACCGACGGAGCTGGGCGGGAGCTGGTGGTGACCGTGGAGGACGACGGCTCCCCGGCGCCCGGGGGACGTGGGGGCCGGTCTGCGTCCACCGGTGAGGGGCCGCCCGGCCTGGGTCTGCGCGGGATACGCGAGCGCGCCGAGGGCTGGGGCGGTCGTTCGGAGGCCGGGTTCGGTCCGGGCCGCGGCTGGCGGGTGCGGGCGCGGCTGCCCGTACCGGGTCGCCCGGAGTCCCGTGAGGCGGACCCCGGTCAGGAGGAGGTGGACGAACGTGATCAGGGTGCTGTTGGCCGATGACCAGCCCGCCGCGCGGAAGGGGCTGCGGTTGCTCCTGGGCTCCGCGCCGGACATCGAGGTGGTGGGCGCGGCCGCCAACGGCCGTGAGCTGGTGGTGATGGCGCGGCGGTTGCGGCCGGACGTGGTGTTCTCCGACATCCGGATGCCGGGGATGGACGGCGTGGCGGCGGTGCGGGAGCTGGCCCGGCTGGACCCGGCGCCGCCCACGGTCATGCTGACCACCTTCGACATCGACGACTACCTCTTCGGCGCCCTCCAGGCGGGGGCGGTGGGGTTCCTGTTGAAGGAGAGCGAGCCGGAGCTGCACGTGGAGGCGGTCCGGGCGGCCTACCGGGGTGAGGGGGTGATCGATCCGAAGGTGACGCCGCGCCTGGTGAACAGGTTCGCGCAGACCTCGCCCCGGGCCGCGCCGCGACGGTCGGCCGACCTGACCGGGCGGGAGCGCGAGGTGCTGCGGCTCGTGGCGATGGGGCACAGCAACGCGCGGATCTCGGAGGAGTTGGGCATCACGCCGGGGACCGCCAAGATCCACGTGACCCGTATCCTCACCAAGCTCGGGGTGGAGAGCAGGGTGCAGGCGGCCGTGTACGCCTACCGCTACGGGCTGGCCACGTGGTCCGACACCTTCGGGGAGGACTGATCCGGCGCGCCCCGGGGGGCGAGGGACCGAACGCGCGCCCCGGGGGGCGAGGGACCGAACACGGGCCCCGGAGGGCGGAGGGACCGAACGCACGCCCCGGGGAACACCGGGCGGACACCACGGCGGTCGCGGGCCCCGGGGCGGACTCCGGGGGCCGGTCAGCGCATGAGGAGCCGGACCGCCGCGTCGATCGCCGCGCGCTGGGCGGCGAGGTCGGCGTCCTCCGGCAGGCGGGCGCAGGTGAGCCACAGGCCGTCCAACAGGACCATGAGCAGTTCCGCCGCTCCCACGGGCTCCTGGCCGGGGGCGAGTTCGCCTTGGTCGCGCGCGTACTCCATGACCATGCGCAGGTGGGTACGGGCCTGGTCGTCGAGCGCGGCGAGCACACGGGCGAAGTCCGGGTCCACGGCCGCGCGAGCGTAGAACGCGGACCAGATCCTGGCCTGGGCGCGGCGCCGTTCGTCGGTGGGCAGCAGGTCCAGGAGCACCTGGCGCAGGGCGCCTGCGACGGTGAGCGCCTCCGGTCCGACCCTGAACCGGCCGAAGCGGGCGGAGACCTCGTCGACGGAGGCGCGCAGCGCGAAGTGCAGGAGCTCGTCCTTGGTGGCGAACTCGCGCTGTACGGCGCCCGCCGACAGTCCCGCCTCGGCGGCGACCACCCGGACGCTGACTCCCTCGAGTCCCTCCCTGGCGGCGATGCGGTGGATCGCGTCGGCGACCCTCCTGCGTCGATCTTCCCTGTCCACGACCTTCGGCACCCCGTCATTCTGGCACACCCGGGGCCTGTTGATGCCCTCGTATCGGTACATGCGCCCGGTTGTCCGAGACCGCGCGCATCACCTTGCCGATGCGGGTGAACTGGAGCATGCACGCCACGAGCACCAGGACCACGAC